>DFIR01000094.1:296-14232 GCA_002372815.1 Lachnospiraceae bacterium UBA3692 | reverse complement strand
CAGAACATGGATCTCAACAAGCTCATCCCCGGCAGCGTGGAGTACTTCACCCGTGCGGACTGGTCCAAAGGCTGGACGCCCGTGATGGATGTCACGCCCACCGATGACATGCGCATCGACCTCTCCAACAACCGCAACCAGCTCACCGAGAACGGCGAGGGCGTGACCTGGGGCGCCGACAACGATCTCATGGTCATCGACATGATGAAGACCGACGAGAACGGCCGCTACATCGGCGTCGTCGACCTCACCGATCCCGCCTGGGACCAGCTGATCGACCAGGTGACCCTGGAAGAGGCCATCAACTACATCGAGAACGCCGGCAACGGCATGAACCGCATCGCCTCCATCGGCCTTCCCGCCAACGCGATCCAGGATGGCCCGACTGGTTTTGCCAATGATCAGGTGGCTGCCTACTATGTGAAGTGGACCCCCAGCGAGAGCAGCGAGTCCACCTACGTGAGCCAGGACACCCCCGGCGCCCAGTGGACCATGAACGTATTCCCCACCGAGCCCGTCTGCGCCAGCACCTTCAACAGCGACATGATCCGCCGCGAAGGTGAGATGTACGGCGAAGAGAGCCTGTGGAGCAACATCCCCGGCACGCTGGCCCCCGGCGCCAACCTGCACCGCGCGCCTTACTGCGGCCGCAACCACGAGTACTACTCCGAGGATCCCATGATGACCAGCATCATGGTCACGGCTTTCTGCCAGGGCGGCACCGTCAAGGGCCTGATGACAGAGCCCAAGCACTTCGCTTTCAACCACCAGGAAGCCAACCGCAGCGGCGCTTCCACCTTCATGACCGAGCAGGCTGCGCGTGAGAACGACCTCCGCGCCTTCCAGGAATCCCTGTCCTCCAACGCGGCCATGGGTCTGATGACCGCTTACAACCGTGTGGGCTGCGTCTACGCCAGCGCGCACTCCGGACTGCTTGAGCAGATCCTCCGCAAAGAGTGGGGCTACCAGGGCTGGGTCGTCACCGACATGGCGGCAGCTCCCAACTACATGAACTGGCTCGACAGCGTCATGCACGGCACGGGCGGCATGCTCACCACGGCCAGCACCACCGCCTCCGGCAAGAAGGGTTCCATGACCGCCAGCCGCGAGATGATCGAGAAGGACACCAATTTCCAGCAGCACATGCATGACGGCCTGAAGTACTACATGTACAGCGCGGCCAGAAGCAACGCCCTCAACGGCATGACCGTCAACACCGAGATCCGCTATGTCCGCACCTGGTGGCAGAACGCGATCCTCGGACTGAAGTTCGGTTCGGGCATCCTGGCGCTTCTGTTCCTGGCCCTGTGGCTCAAAGCACAGAAGAGCGCCAAGTAAGGAGGTAACAGAGATGAAGAAATCATTTGGAACGATCCTGACCATTGTCGCCGTGATCCTCGCTGCCGCTGCTCTCTTCTTCTATTCCAAGGCGAGCAGCACCAACAGCATCGTCTTCACGCTGAACATCGCCGGCCTGGTCTGCGCAGCCGCCTTCCTGCTCCTCGGCAGGATGATGAGCGGAAAGCCCTTCCTGAGCCTGCTCGTCAGCGCCGCCGCCGTCCTCATGATGGCAGCCTTCGGCTACAGCCTCGTCACGGAAGTGGAGGTCCTGGGCTACCTGATCTCCGGCCTCCGCACCTGGGCCGACGTCCAGTACTGGGCCTACTTCTCCGTCGCAGCCCTCGTGAGCTGGCTCTTCCTGCTCGTCGCCTCCTTCACCGGCCTCGGCGCAGAAGCCTGACAGCTGTGCACATTGATCTGACGCGATGAAAGGTGCCGCCGTGATCCCAGGATTCCGGCGGCACCTTTTATATTTTTTCTCTTATTTCCTTCAAAAGGAGGTCCTCATGAAAGAAGCAAAGCAGCGGCGCATCCTCCCCGCAGTGATCCTGCCGGTCCTGCTGATCCTCCTCTTCCTCGGCATTCTCTTCCATCGGAGCATCTCTCTGCTCATCGACAACCTCACCGTCGGCAAGCTTCCGATGGATACTATGGAGGAATGGGACCGCGGCACCTCTCTCAAGGGAATCGCCTACGCAGACGCGTCGCCGGCCCAGTATCTGGACCTGTATATCCCGGCCGACACGGAACATCCCCGGCTGCTGGTCCTGATCCACGGCGGCGGATTCCTCTTCGGCGATTCCGACACGCGGCAGGTCCGGTGGATGTACCGCTATTTCCGCGACCACGGCTATGCCGTCGCCTCGGTCAACTACCGGCTGGCGGAGGAGGCGCCCTACCCGGCCGCTCTCGAGGACTGCCGGGCAGCGCTCCGCTTCCTGCGGGAGAACGCGGACACCTACGGCTACAGCGCGGACCGCATCGCCCTCTTCGGAGAATCCGCCGGCGGCTACCTGGCCACTATGTGCGCCGTGGCCGGTGAGGAGCAGATCGCCGTCCTGATCGACTACTATCCCTACATCGAACCGACCATGCTGCGGCAGGATCTCCGGGACATGGGCTTTCCCTACCCCTTCTACCTGCTGGCGAACAACTGGCTGATCGGCTCCACAGACGGCTTCGAGGACTTCGATTCCTGCTGGCACCGCAGGAATTTCAGCGAGATGACCGAAGAAGAGAGGGCGGAAGCCAATCCGCTCTCCTATATCTCCGCTTCATCTGAAAATCTGCAGGGGCTCTCTGTCTACCTGATCCATGGGGATGCGGATATCACGGTCCCCTACGCCTCCTCCGTGCGCCTGTTTGAGGCTCTCTCCGACGTGCTCCCCGCGTCCCGTCTCACCTTCCGCACCGAACCCGGCATGGGCCACGCAAGTGATCCTCTCTACCGGGAGGAGATTCTGGAAGAGATCGATCAGTTTATACAAGCACATTGACCCCGGAGCTAACAGAAAACGACCGCGCAGAGAACCGTCCCCTGCGCGGTCGTTTTTTTTATTTACGGTTCAGAAGCTGCCGCTTCTTCGGCTGTCTCTTCGGAAGCCGGCGCCTTCTCCGGTGCTTTGGCGGGTTCCTGTTCCTCCGCCTGTTTCTTCTCCTCTGCCGGGGCAGGAGCCTCGGCAGATGCCTCCGCGGGGGCTTCCGCAGGATCTTCGACAGCAGCCTCGGCGGGTGCCGCTTCGGCGCCTGCTTCTGTCTCTGCTTCTGCTGCCTTGCTCTCCGCGTTCTCTTCCGTAGCTGCTTCGGCCTCGGAAGGTGTTACGTCACTGATGTTGACGGTGAGTCTGCCGCCGTCATAACTGTCATTGCTTTCCGGACTGATGACGAACAGGAGGATATCGCCCGCCTTGACCTCGAAGGTCTCGTCGAAGCTCTCCTTCTTCTCATCGGAGAAGTTGCCGGTCGTGCCGATCCACTTCTTCTCCTCACCGTTCACGAAGATCCGCATGCAGGTGCCGTCAGCCGTGCTGTCGTCGCTGTTCGCGAACTTCGTGTAGTCGCCCTTGACGTTGATCGTGCCGTCCTTGGCCACGACCCACTTGTAGGCTGCGCTCTTTCCGTTGCCCGGCTCGACGAAGTCGGCCTTGAGCTCCGGCTTGCCGCCGTCGAAGTAGCGGTTGTCATCCTTGTTGTAAGGAAGCTTGGTGAAGTTCTTGCCGTTCCATTCACTTGTGCCGTAGTACCAGCCGTCGGTGCCGTTCTTGCCGAAGCTGCCCTTCAGGCTGGTATTGTTGGTGCGGTCCGGATCCGGCTTCACTTCGCTGTCATCTCCGGTCTCCTCTGCAGGCGCCGGCTCTTCCGCGGGTTCCTCTCCGGTGATGGCGACGCTGAGTCTGCCGCCGTCATAGCTGTCATTGCTTTCCGGACTGATGACGAACAGGAGGATGTCGCCCGCCTTGACCTCGAAGGTCTCGTCGAAGCTCTCCTTCTTCTCATCGGAGAAGTTGCCGGTCGTGCCGATCCACTTCTTCTCCTCGCCGTTCACGAAGATCCGCATGCAGGTTCCGTCAGCCGCGCTGTCGTCGCTGTTCGCGAACTTCGTGTAGTCGCCCTTGACGTTGATCGTGCCGTCCTTGGCCACGACCCACTTGTAGGCTGCGCTCTTTCCGTTGCCCGGCTCGACGAAGTCGGCCTTGAGCTCCGGCTTGCCGCCGTCGAAGTAGCGGTTGTCGTCCTTGACGTAAGGAAGCTTGGTGAAGTTCTTGCCGTCCCAGTCACTGGAGCCGTAGTACCAGCCATCCGTGCCGTGCTGCCCGAAGGCGTCGGCCAGGACCGTGTTGTTGGTACGGTCCGGATCAGGTTCGACTTCTTCCGTGCCGTCTGTGGCAGGCTCGTCCTCTCCGGAGCCGTCCTTGTCGCTGATCGTGACCGCCAGGCGGCCTCCGTCATAGCTGTCGTTGCCTTCCGGACTGACCGCGAAGATCAGGACGTCGCCCGCCTTCACTTCATAGGTCTCGTCGAAGGACTCGCTTCTCTCCTCCGCGAAGTTGCCCATGGTCTGGCTGCCCATCCACTTCTTCTCCGCACCGTTGAGGAAGATGCGCACGCAGGTGCCGTCAGCGGAAGGATCTTCGCTGTTGGCGAACTTGGTGTAGGTGCCCTTGACATAGATGGTGCCGTCCTGTCCGGCGATCCACTTGTAGGCTGCATTTCTGCCCTGTCCGGGCTCAACGAAGTCGGCCTTGAGTTCCGGCTTGCCGTCATTGAAGTAGCGGTTATTGTCCGCGTCATAGGTCAGCTCGCTGAAGTTCTTGCTGTCCCAGTCGCACATGCCGTAGTGCCAGCCGTTGCTGCCCTGCTCGCCGAAGTCATCGGCCAGGACCGCGTTGTTGGTCCGGTCGGACCGGAAGTCGCTGATCGTGACCGCCAGGCGGCCTCCGTCGTAGCTGTCATTTCCTTCCGGATTGACGGCGAAGATCAGAACGTCGCCCTTCTTGACCTCATAGATCTCCTCGAAGGACTCGGATCTCTCCTCCTCGAAGTTGCCGATGGTCTGGCTGCCCATCCACTTCTTCTCCTCGCCGTTAAGGAAGATGCGGACGCAGGTGCCGTCGGCGTTTTCGTCCTCGCTGTTGGCGAACTTGGTGTAGTCGCCCTTGACGAGGATCGTGCCGTCCTGTGCGACGACCCACTTGTAGGCAGCGTTCTTGCCCTGTCCGGGCTCGACGAAGTCGGCTTTCAGTTCCGGCTTGCCGTTGTTGTAGTAACGGTTGTTGTCCGCGTCATAAGTCAGCTTGGTGAAGTCCTTGCTGTCCCACTCGCACATGCCGTAGTACCAGCCGTTGCTGCCCTGCTCGCCGAAGTCATCGGCCAGGACCGCGTTGTTGGTCCGGTCAGGATCGTCCGGCTGATCGGGGTCATCCGGCTCTTCGCTGCCGGAATCGCGGAAGGTGACGTTCAGTCTTCCCGCATCCCAGGCGTTGTTGCTGTCGGGGACGATCTGGAAGCTGAAGATGTCGCCCGCCTTGACGGAGAGCTCCTTGAAATCGAAGTCGAGGACATTGTCGTTGCCGTCGCCCTGTTTGACGTCGACTTTCTTCTTCAGGATCTGTTTGCTGTTCTGGCTGATGATCAGCGTGATGCCGTCCGGCCAGGACGGATTGCTGTCATTCTGTCCGTACTTGACATAGCTGCCCTTGAGGTCCACGTCGCCGTCGTTCTTGACGACCCACTGGTAGATGGGCTGCATCTTCGCGCCGGGATGGACGTAGTCCTTCTTCATCTCCAGGCCGCTGTCCTTCTGGGACAGCCAGGCATCGCCGTTTCTCTTGGTCAGAAGCTTCGCATTGCCGAGGGACGTGCCCTCCAGGAACCACCAGCCGTCAGTGCCCTGGTCTACGGAAGCGATGTTGCCGAGCACCGTGTTGTTGTCATTGCCGGGCGTGCGGTGCATCTCCGTCGCCTCTTCGATGACCACGGACAGTCTTCCGCCGTCCCACGCATAGTTGCCGTCGCGGCAGATCTGGAAGCTGAGCTTGTCGCCGCGGGTCACGGACAGGTCGTCGAACTCGAAGTCCAGCACGTTGTCGTTGCCGTCGCCGCGGTTGACTTTCACCTTCTTGGAGAGAAGGACCTTGTTGTTCTGATAGACCTTGAGCGTGATGCCGTCCGGCCAGCTCGGGTTGGAATCCTCCTGCCCGAACTTCACATAGGTGCCGGTGATGTCGACCTTGCCGGTCTCACCAGCTACAAACTGGTAGATCGGATCCCTTGCGGCACCGGTATGGACGAAGTCCTTCTTCATCTCCAGGCCTTCGGTCCTTCTGGAGTTCCAGCCTTCGCCGTCAGGTGTTCTCTTTGTGAGTACCTTGGCGTCGGACGGGGAGGAGCCTTCCAGGAACCACCAGCCGTCGGTGCCCTGCTGTGTGGATTCCAGATCGTTCAGGGACGTATTGTTGTCATTGTCGCCCACTGCCACCTTCGGGGTCGCATTCGCGTCCTCGATGACGAACATGTACTTGCCGCCGTCGTAAGCGTTGTTAGAGCCCGGATCCACGACCATGGTGATGGCGTCGCCCTTCTTCACGCTGACATTGTTGACAGCCAGGGACTTGGTCACTTCCTTATTGGTCTTGGGGGCAAAATACTGCTTTCTGAGGACCTTGCCGTTCTTCATCAGATAGACGGTGACGCCGTCGGGGAAGCTCGGATTGGCATCCATATTCAGCAGTTTAGTGTACTCCAGATCAATATTGATCTTGCCGTTTTCTGCGGCGATCCACTTGACGTTGGCGGATTTGCCCTTATTGCCGGGCATGATGTAGTCTTTCTTGATCTCCACGCCGTCGCTGGTGTAGTACTTGTCACCGCCGGACATGCGCTCCACGTTCACGGCAAAGGAAGGATTGTGATTATAGCCAAACTGATAGTACCAGCCGTTATAGCCCTGTTTGCCGAAGTCATCCATGGTGGAGGCGAAGTTGGTGCGCTTGCCGTTGTAGGTGGCCTTCACGTTCTTCTCGGTCTTACCCACCAGCCCGCTGGTGCTCTTGATGGCGAACTCATATTTGCCGCCGTCGTAGGCTGTGTTGTCCAGGCCGTTGATGACCATGGTGATGTACTGGCCCTTTTTGACCTTGACGCCGCTGACATCGAGTCTCTTCGTCACTTCGCGGTCCACCTCCGGGGCGAAGATCTCCTGCCGCAGCAGGGTCCCGTCGAGATAGATGGAGACGCGGGTGCCGTCCGGCCAGGCGGGATTGGCATCCTCATTGCGCGTCTTGGTGTAGGAAGCGTTGATCTTCACAGTGCCGTTCTGTGCCACCTTCCACTTGATGATGGCGGACCGGTCATGCGGGCCGGGGTTGACGTAATCGCGCTTGATCTCCAGATAATCGTCGTCGAAGTATCTGTCTTCCGCTCTGTCAAACGGCGCCGCGTTGTAGGCATTGAACGGGTCGTCGCCGTAGCCCCACTGGAAGATGAATCCGTTGCTGCCCTGAGGGCCGAAATCCACACCGACGTCCGCCCAGTTCTGGCGGGTCTCGGGGGTATTGATCTTCACGGCGCTCTCGTCCGACAGCCCGTTGACATCGAAGATCGTGATATCGAAGGCGCCGCCGTCATAGGAGGAGTTGCCCTCGGCATCCACCATGAAGTAGAGACGGTCTTCCGGTGTCACGTACAGCTTGGGAATACGTGTACGGATCTTGTTCTCCCCTTCGTCCGGGGCATCCACGTGCTCCTCATACAGGAGCTCGTCGTTCTTGAAGACCTTGACCTTGACGCCGTCCGGGAAGTCCGGATTGCCGTCATGCTGCTCGAATTTGGAGTAGCGCACGCGGAGATCCACATTGCCGCTGACAGCCGGCGTCCAGGTCAGGATCGCGTTGTCGTTGATGGCGGGGTGGATGAATCCGCTGCTGATGGTGAGGTTGGGGGAAGTGCAGTTGATGTACTCGCCCTCATTCTCGTGGGAGACCAGTGCGGCGTCCTCGGGAGACGTGCCGTACATATACTCCCATCCGTTGCTGCCCTGTACGCCGAAATCTTCGACGCTGTTCGCGTTATTGTCGACGCGGAAGATGTCCTCCGCGCTCACGGGCGGCTCCGCGTTCACGTCGGAGATGGCCGCGTAGAGGGTCCCGCCGTCGAACGCATTGTTTGCGCGGGGATCCACGACAAAGTACAGGCTCTCATGCCTCTTTACGCTGAGTCCGTCCACATGGATCTGCGCCAGCGTCTCCTCCGTGGTGCTGATATCCACGTTTTCGAGCTTCAGAAGCTCTGTGCCCTTGTAGATCAGGAGCTGCACGCCGTCCGGATACCCGGGGTTCGCGTCTCCGTTCACGCTCTTGACATAGGTCACGACGACGTTGACGTCGCCGTCCTCCGCCGCGCGCCACTCCAGGATCGGAGAAGCCGCCTCGGAAGTATGCAGGAACGTCTTCTTGACTTCCAGCCCGTTCGCGCCGGACTGATAATATTTCTCTCCGTCAAAAGAAGAGAGCCTCCTGGACCGCTCAGGGTGCTCGGATTTCCCGTACCGGTAGAACCAGCCGCCGTTCCCCTGTTCGCCGAAGTCCACAACGTTGAACGCATTGTTGGTGCGTCCGGGAACATCTTCGAAAGGAGGTTCGTCGATCTCCTCGATCGTGAAGTCCGAAGGCCATCCGGCGGGTAACTGCGGAATATCATTGACTGCCGCACTGCCGCCTGCGCATCCTGCCAGAATTCCTGCCGCTGCCAGTATGGCGGCGCCGGCAGCCGCCGCTGCCGCCCGCTTCGCGCTCAGGAACTCACGCATTCTTTCTCTGATCATCTGTATCCTCCTGCCCGATCATACGGAATGCTGCCTGTTATCTGTATCCTTTATGTCATTGATAGACGGTCACGTTCTCCATCGTCACGCCGCTGCGTAAGGAGAAAAGCTGCCAGTCAGTCCCCTGCGAGCGGTACATTCTGGCTGTGAGCGCGATCTCATCATCCACATACAGGCTTGCGACGCCGTCGCACAGCAGCAGCGTCATATGAATGCTGTCGCGGCCGGCAAGATCCATCTCCATGAAAGACTGCGCATCTTCCTCAAAAAGCTTTGTGGTGTTGTAGAATTCCACCCGTCCTTCTTTCACATTGAAGACGTAGGACAAGGCGCCGACGTTCTCGCTGTTCGGGGCAAAGGATATGCCAAACATATCTTCCTTGCCGTACCCGGTGAGATCCGCCTCGATCCGGACAGCGGTCTCATAGGGCTCGAACTGTACCAGTTCGTAGTCCTTGCCGCTGAACTGTACCTTGTTCTTTCCGTCGAAACTGACGGTCTCCGTGATGGCCAGAGGCGACAGGGCCGCTTCATGAGAGAGGCGCGCTTTCACTTTCTCATTCACCACAGGGACCAGGGATCCGTCTTCCTTCTGCGCGAGCTGGTGCACGACCATATTGCCTGCCCAGTCATAGTCGTTCATATCGTCGTGCCCGATCTTGGTGCCGTTCCATCCCACCACATACAGGTGCTCTCCGTCCGTCTCCAGGCGGCCGGCGTAGAAGCCGTTCCCGTCGATCGTATCCTTTTCGGGGCGTGTGAAGGGCCCGTGGATGTTATCGCTGACCCGGAAATGCACCACGCGGTCCGGCCACTGGTCGGAGAAGGCGAGATACCACTTGCCGCCGAACTGCAGCAGGGAAGGGCATTCCATATTGGTGCTGTAGCCCATATCGTCCTCGAAGAAGACGCCTTCGTCCTTCCATTTGTGCAGATCCGTCGACGTATATCTCGCGATCACGCCGTTCTTGTCCTTGCGCGTGACCACCAGCATCCAGTAGCACTGCTCCTCCGGCACGTAGAAGACGTACGGATCGCGGAAATCATTGGTGGAGTAGTTCTCATCCGTAAAGGTGTCCTCCGGGATCTTGGTGAAGTGTTCGAGATCCGTCCCCTCCGCGTGCATGATCGCTTCCGCCGGCTCGTAATAGTCATTGTGTCCGGTAAAGAAGGCGTGATACTTTCCTTCCTGGTCCTTCATGACACAGCCCGTGCCGAGGGCATTGTCCTGCTCCATCGCGGACTCCGCGTAAGGGAGGACGATTCCCTTGTTCTCGTAAGTGCAGTAATCCTCCGTCTGCAGAAGGGCCCACGGATGATATCCGGTCTTTCCGTCCCTCTGGTCCAGCAGGTAGTAGATATTCATACGGCCGTCTTCGAAATAGGGCATCGTGTCGCCCACATAGCCGTCAAATGTCATCGGAAACAGTGCGGCTTCCTCCTGCTCCTCCCCCTGTTCCTGTGCTGCTGTATCCGTTTTCTGCTCTGCTGTCCCCCCGGCAGCATTACCGGCCTGTCCGCAGGCACTCAGAAGCAGCAGCAGTCCTGCGGTCATAAGAGCAATGGCCTTTTTACTTTTCATAAACACCCCTTTTGAAGCGCGATGCGCGCCATTAAACAATCAGGTCATACTTCACGATATCCATGACCACATCCCCGTCCGCGCGGAAAGAGATCTGTTCCGCCGACAGGTCGGTGTAAAGCGCGGCGCTCATGACCTTGCGGCCGCCGTCAATAAACACTTCGCAGCTGTTGCGGTCCAGGATGACGCGGAACCGCAGCTCCTCCTGCGCATTCTCCACGTAGCACCTGCGCTGGTGCACGATCGCGCGCCGGGAACCCGAGAACTTCCGGTCGATCTTGAGAGTGGACTCCGACGGGCGGAAGCGCAGGGAAGTATAGGTCTCCCCGTCCTCGGCAAACCGCAGGACGAATTTCTGGTAGCTCTTCTCAGGATCTGCCGGGCGGACCCGGATCTCCATATCCACGACTCTCCCGCGGACACCGTCCAGGTACATGCGCTCCTTCGTGAGGTGCACGTCCCGGTGCTCCACGCGGTTCCTTCTGCACAGATCCAGTTCCCGGATGGGCTGCTGATACAGGCGGCCATCCCGGACAGAGAGCTCCCTGGGGGTACTCATCTGGCCCGCCCAGACTGCCTCGGGATCGCGGATCGCACAGGCATCCCAGTTCTGCATCCAGCCGATCATGACTCTGCGCCCGTCCGGCGTGAGGATGGTCTGCGGCGCATAGAAGTCGATGCCATAGTCGATCGCCTGGTCGTATTCCGGCCGGAAATCCGCCGTCTCCCGGTCATAATCGCCGATCAGGCAGAGCGTCCCGTTTCCGTTGTGATACTCGAATCCCTTCGGCTCCATATCCTGCGGACTTACGAGCAGCACCTGCTTCCCGTCCAGTCCAAAGAAGTCCGGGCACTCCCACATCCTGCCGAAACGGAGCCCGTTGGTGATCAGGACCTTCTCGAACTCCCAGTGAAAGCCGTCCCTGCTCCGGTAGAGCAGGATCCTGCTGTCTCCATCGGCATCAGCGATGCGGGCGGACGCCACGCAGCGGTACATCCCGTCAGGTTCCCGCCAGATCTTCGGATCCCGGAAGTCTCTGGGATCGCTGCCTTCGGGAAGCATGTTCTCCGAAATAACAGGGTTCGCCTCATATTTCTCATAATCTTCGCCGTCGCCGACCGCGACGCTCTGCGTCTGCAGGCTGCGCACGCGGCCGTCAGGCAGCTTGTGCATGATCACGGAGGTGTAGATCAGGAGATGTGTTCCATCCTCCAGTGTCACCGCGCTTCCGGAGAAGCAGCCGTCCTGGTCATAGAATTCGTCGGGTGCCAGCGCCGCGGGAAGGTACTCCCAGTGCAGCAGGTCCCTGCTGACGGCATGCCCCCAGTGCATCGGTCCCCAGATCGGGGTGTATGGATAGTACTGATAGAAAAGGTGATACTCTCCCCGGAACACACAGAATCCGTTCGGATCATTCATCCAGCCGGTCCGCGGGGTCAGATGGAACAAGGGCCTCTGCTCCGGCAGGATCCGTTTGCCGTAGATCTCCTCATAGCGTCGGGCCTCTCTCAATGCCTGACTTGACATGTCTGCTTCTCCTTTTAGTAAGTTTATTAACGTCAGATGGGTAATAAAAAACCTGCGCCGCGCTTCGGTTCCGGACCTCCGCACGGCGCAAGCACGACCGCAATTACATCAATAGTTTCTCAGCTGCCTTGTTCTTCCGTAAACAGTGATATCCTTACTGCTCCGCGTAGTAAGCGTCCAGATACTTCTGGAAGATCGCCAGCAGATCATTGAGTTTGTAGGACTGCAGTTCAGCCTGGAAGGCATCCCAGTCAGCATCGGTGAAGCCGTTCATGATCCAGTCGGACTTGTGGGCGTTGATGCACTTCGTGATGTCTGCCTGCAGGTTGGACAGCTGCTCGTTGTCCTCTCTCGTCATGAAGACGTTCGGGAACACATACTTGGTGTGCATGTCAGGAGTATAGATGTCCTTGATCCAGTCAAGACGATACTGTGCATCGTCAGGGCAGGTCACATAGACACCGTAGTACTCGTCGAGGATAGCCAGAGGGCCGCCGACAGCTTCCGCTTCACGAACTTCCACGGGGGAAGCGTCGCCCAGAGGAGCGTGCTGCAGCATGTCATCGCCATTGGCGTTCTTGCCGAGAACGAAGATATCGAAATCATCATCTTCGCCGTAGGTGCCCCAGTTGTTCTGAGGAGACTGGAAAGGATCATACATCTGGTCGAGCCATGCGCAGACCAGCGCAGGGTTCTTGGCAACAGCGGTAACGACGCAGCGTCCTCTGTCATAGCCGCTGGTGAAGGAACCGTTCTGAGGGGTCAGGTTCTTGGTGTCCGCCTCAAGCATCGGCAGCGGAACGAAATCAACGATATTGTCGATGTTGCCGACATCCCAGCTGAAGCAGAGGCCATAGCGGTGGGATTTGCCCTTGGAAACATAGGTGGACCATTCCTGTGTGAAAGCTTCAGGATCGATCAGGCCTTCCTCATACAGTTTGTGCAGCCATGCGATACCCTTCTTGAAACCTTCCTGGGTAGCTGTGCAGACGACCTGCTTGTCATCCGTGACAGCAATGTGACGTCCCTTATCCATGTCGCCGATGCCTTCGCCGAAGCCATTGATCAGGACACAGGGATCCTGGTCGCCGTCATTGACGATGCAGGACATGGGAATGATGGAGCCTTCGATACCGAACTCCTTCTGGATCTCGGGAGCGTGATCACGGAACGCGATCAGGACCTGCTCCAGCTCGTCAACGGTCGTAGGCATATCAAGTCCGAGGAAATCAAGCCACTTCTTGTTGATGAAAGGCATATTGCCGATGGTCTGGATAGCCGTGTAGTCAGCGCCGAGCTGCTCGATCCACGGAAGAGCCCAGATGTGGCCGTTCACGTCGGTGGACATGGTGCGATACTCGGGATACTTGTCGAACACAGCCTTCAGATTGGGCATGTAGGTGTCGATGTAGTCCTCCAGGGGGATGATGATGCCCTGATCAGCATACTTGAGCAGGTCACTGTCATTGAAGCCCGCAGTGAAGACGAAATCGGTCAGAGTCTTCGGGTTGGCCATGGCCAGCGTGATCTTGTCGCCCCACTGATCGCCCTGGATCGCGGTCCACTCGATATGGACGTTGGTCTTCTCTTCCAGGCGCTTAAAGATGGTACGGTTGTTAGGATTGGACTCCGTGCTCGGCGGATAGCTGATCATACCGGTCAGTGTCGCGGTCTCCGCCAGAGGGAACTGCAGGCTCTCGGGATCGACTTCCTGCATCTCTCCGGAGTTCAGAGAAACATTGCTTCCGCTGCCGCCGCAGGCAGCCAGGGCAACGACCATACCGGCCGCGAGGACGCATGCCAGCAGACGCTTAAACATATTCTTTTTCATACTTTTTCTCTCCTTGCCGTTATTCCGGCTGGTTCAAAGAACAAAGCTGCCACCTTATCATCAGCCCTTGACCGATCCCACCATGATGCCGCTGTCGAAGTACTTCTGGAAGAACGGGTACATGATCAGCAGCGGAAGGCTCGAAATGATGATCGTCGCGTATTTCAGCAGTTCCGCCAGCTGCGCTCTCGCCGCCGTGCTCTGCATATCCGAGATCATGCCGGATTCCGGCTGGTTCTGGATCAGGATCGAGCGGAGGACGAGCTGCAGGGGCTGCTTGTTCGCGTCGTTCAGGTAGATCATCGCGTCAAAGTAGCTGTTCCACATGCCGAC
>DFIR01000094.1:0-249 GCA_002372815.1 Lachnospiraceae bacterium UBA3692 | reverse complement strand
TCCACATGCCGACGAACTGCCACAGTGCCAGCACGGTGATGACCGGCGTACACACAGGGAGCAGGATCTGGAAGAAGTAGGTCAGCTCATTTGCGCCGTCCACGTCGGCCGCTTCCCGCAGTTCCTGAGGAATGCCCTGATAGTAGGTCCTGGCGATGATCATGTTCCAGACACTGAACGCGCCGGGAAGGATGATCGCCCACATGCTGTTCAGAAGTCCCAGATTGCTGATCAGCAGGTAGGTGGGGA
>DFIR01000005.1:59321-78319 GCA_002372815.1 Lachnospiraceae bacterium UBA3692 | reverse complement strand
CATTGGAACCGTCCCCTGTGTGAGCCAATCAGGCGTGCGTGTTCCGAAGGCCCTCGATCAGGATCAGGGCGGCGGTGCCGGTGCCGATCCGGATGGATGCTGCCTCCGGGCCGCGGGTCTGTGCGTGGATCTCGTTGCTGATGCCGATCGGGTAGTCGTTCGTGAGCTGCAGGTGTTCGGCCGGGTAGTGGGCGCCTGTGATCGTCACGTCTTCTACGGTGTCGCTCAGTGCAAGAAGTGAGAAGGTTCCCTCGAAGGTGTCCGGGAACAGGTAGGTGTCCCCGGAAGTGAGGGCACGGATGGTCGTGCGTCTGCCGGAGCGGTCGGTGCTGCGCATCTCTGCGGAGGCTCCCCTGCGGGCCAGCCAGACAAGGACCTGCAGGTTGGCCAGGAAGTGGTCCGGCCGGCCGCCGGCCGCGTCCAGCAGCACGAAGTGCCTGCAGCCGCGGCGCCAGCCTTCGCGGGCGGCGGCCATGGTGTCGGTGTCATCTTTTTCCACTGGGTAGCGCAGTACGTCGGAAGGGCAGGCCTTCTCACGCGCATCCGCGTAGCTGCGCAGCGAGGGATCCAGCGAGTCGAAGTCGCCCAGAATCAGTGAAGGACACAGTCCTTCCCGCAGCACACGGGCAAGACCGCCGTCCACGGCGATCAGGAAATCTCCCGCATGCATATCGATCGGAACTGTGTCCTCTTCCCCTGCGCACACCAGCAGGCATCTTTCTGTAAGCATCCCGGCTGTATGTTTCACAGTTTTTTCTCCGTTTTCCGCCTTTATTTCATCTGGCTGATGAGCTGGCGGTTCTCATAAATATAAGTAGCAAGTGAGATGATCGTGAGCGCGAGCGCAATGTAGACCGCGATCGTTGTCACCACCTGCAGCGCCGGAATATCCATGATCAGCAGGATGATGGCGATCATCTGGAAAGTGGTCTTGAACTTGCCCCAGTAGTTGGCCGCGATCACGATATTGTTGTTGGCCGCGATCAGGCGGAATCCGCTGATCGTAAATTCCCTGGCCACGATCACGATGACGATCCAGGAAGCGATCTTTCCGAGTCCCACGAGGCAGATGAGGGCGCTGGTGACGAGCAGCTTGTCCGCCAGAGGGTCCATGAATTTCCCGAAATCCGTGACCATGCCGTATTTGCGGGCGATCTTGCCGTCGGCCAGGTCCGTGAGCGAAGCGACGACGAACACGGCCAGCGCCACCCAGTTGTGATACGGGAACCGGGCCAGCATGCAGATGATCAGGACAGGTACAAGAAGAATTCTCAGGACTGTAAGTTTATTGGGCAGATTCATGGCTTCCTCCTTATAAATACTACTCGGCAGCGAGTTCCCCGATGAGATCGTACTCCTGCGAGCCCGTGATCCGCACGAGCGGCATGTCTCCTGTCATCAGGTCCTCCGCCGTCTCCACAAACACTGTTCCGTCCACGCCCGGCGCGTCCCTGTAGGTCCGGGCCGTGTAGACGTCCTCTCCGACGATCCGGCCTTCGATCATGACCCGCAGGGTCCGGCCTTCCATGGCCGCCTCCCTCTCGAACGCGATCTCCTGCTGCAGGAGCATGAGCTCCTTCTGGCGGCGCTTCTTCGTCCGCTGCGGGATCTGGTCCTTCATGCGGGCCGCCGGCGTCCCCTCCTCTTTGGAATAGGTGAAGACGCCCAGTCTGTCAAAACGCTGCTGCCGCACAAAGTCCAGCAGCTGCTGATGATCCTCTTCCGTCTCCCCGGGAAAACCGGTGATCAGCGTCGTCCGGATGCAGATGTCCGGGATCGCCTCCCGCAGCTCCGCGAGGATCTTCTCCAGATGGGCGCGGTCGGTCCGTCTGCCCATGCGGCGGAGGATCTCATCCGAGGCGTGCTGGATCGGCACGTCCAGATAGTGCAGGATCTTCGGCTCGTCCCGAATGACCTCGATGAGCTCCCGGTCCACCTCTTCCGGATAGCAGTACAGAATGCGGATCCACTCGATCCCGTCGATCTCACACAGCTTCCGCAGAAGGTCCGGCAGACATTTCCGTCCGTACAGATCCTTTCCGTACAGCGTCGTCTCCTGTGCCACCAGGATGAGCTCCCGCACGCCCTGCTGCGCCAGCTGCGCAGCCTCTTCCACGAGGGCTTCCATCGGGACACTGCGGTAATGTCCGCGAACGCCGGGGATCACGCAGTAGGTGCAGCACTTGTCGCACCCCTCCGCGATCTTGAGATACGCGTAGTGTCCGCCCGTGGACAGCAGGCGCCTGCCGCCCTCGTCCAGGACCGACAGGTCCTCCATGCGGAGCTTCTCCGGCATCTTCTGCATCGCCGGGGTGATCAGCACTTCTTCCAGCGCCTCCGCCAGCTGTCCCTTCGCCGTCGTGCCGATGACCGCGTCCACTTCCGGGATCTCCGTGAGGATCTCCTCCCGGTAGCGCTGCGCCAGGCAGCCCGTCACGATGAGCGCCTGCAGCTGCCCGTCCGTCCGGCGCTGTGCAAGGGAGAGGATCTGGTCGATGCTCTCCTTCTTCGCGTCGTTGATGAAACAGCAGGTGTTGACGACCGCGATGTCCGCAGCCTCCTCGTCATCCGTGAAGGAATAGCCGCGGTCCGCCAGGTCCCCCAGCATGCGCTCGGAGTCCACGAGGTTCTTGTCGCATCCGAGCGAGACGAACAGCACATTGTGCCGCTGTGCGTCAGCCTTCTTCATATTCCGCGTCGGAGGAATCCTCTTCGACGTACTCCGTGACGATCTCCTCCCCAGGCTCCTCAGCGGTCAGCCCGACGTGAAGCTCAGCGGCGGGCTCCTCACCGGCAGCGGCCTCCAGCTCAGCCTTCTCGGCCTCCTCGGACTCCTCCTCGCTCAGGATCCGGATCTTCTCCTGGTTCAGCTCCTCCACGGCGATGGAGAGCGGCTTCTCCCCTTCCATGGAATCGATCAGCGGCTCATCGCCGTCCACGATCTGGCGCGCGCGCTTGGCCGTCGCCATCACGATCGAATAGCGGCTGTTGATGACCGGCGTCTCGCCTTCTTCCACGCCTTTATTGACGACTTCCATCAGATCCACGTAGGACGGATGTATCATTCTAATACCTCTTCTTTCTTCATGCCGCTTCCCGCGGCACCTGATTTCGTATCCGAAGCCTTATCATAGCATATTCCGATGAGGGAATAAAGAGCGAATGCTCCTGCTCCTGCAGGAATCTTCACCCTTCCGCGCCGTCGACGGTCACGCCGTAACGGGGAAGGATCTCCCGCAGCTGTTCCCGGAACGCCGCGATCACCGCCGCATCCGGCCTGCACTCGTCCGGCCGCGTGTGCACGAGCCGGTGGATCAGCGCCGCACAGGCCTCCAGATCGTCGTTGACGACCATATAGTCGTACTGCGGGATGTAGTCCAGCTCGGTCCAGGCCTGCCGCAGCCGCTTCGTGAGCGACTCCTGCGTCTCGCTGCCCCTTCCGACCAGGCGCCTCTCCAGCTCCGCCGCCGTGGGCGTCACCAGGAACACCATCACCGCGTCCGGGGCCTTCTTCCGGATCTGCATCGCCCCCTGCGCCTCGATCTCCAGGATGACGTCGTACCCCTCCGCGAGCTTCTCCTCCACGAAGGACTGCGGCGTCCCGTAGTAGTTGTCGCCGTAGCGGGCATATTCCATCATCGCGCCCGCGGCGATCCTCTCCTCAAACTGCTCCTTCGTCACGAAAAAATACGTGACGCCCTCCCGGTCCTCGTCCCGCGGCGCCCGCGTCGTCATCGAGACCGAGAGAATATAGTTGTCATGATCTCTCAGAAGAGTCTTTACGATCGTCCCCTTGCCGGATCCCGAAAACCCGGAAAGGACGAACAGTCTGCCCCGTTCTTTCAAATGTCCCTGTCCTCCTCACTCGATATTCTGAATCTGCTCCCGGATCTTCTCCACGCAGGTCTTGAGCTCGATGGCGTGATCGGACACCTCCCGGTCATCCGACTTGGACAGGATCGTGTTGGACTCGCGGTTCATCTCCTGCGCGAGGAAGTCCAGCTTCCTTCCGACGCCGTCTCTCTCCCGCAGCGCCGCGCGCACCGCCTGGATGTGGCTGCTCAGGCGCACCAGTTCCTCGTCCACACACACCTTGTCGGCGTAGAGCGTGACTTCCTGCACGATCCGGCTCTCCTCGATGATCGAGCCGTCCAGGAGATCGCGCACCTTCTCCTCCAGGCGCCGGCGGTAGGCCTCGACGATGCCCGGGGACCGCTCTGTGATGAAGGCCACGTGCCCGGTCATCTCGTCCAGCTTCTTCTCCAGGTCCTCGCGCAGGAAAGCGCCTTCCCGCTCTCTCGCATCCGAGAACTGCTCCGCCGCGCTGCGGAGGGCCTTCTCCAGGCAGCCCCAGAGCTCCGCGTCATCCAGCGGCTCCTCCTCCATCGTCAGCACGTCGGGAAAACGTGCCAGCGCACTCGCCCGCAGGTCGAAATCCAGCCCGAACTGCTCCGCCATCTCGCGGATCTTCGCGACGTACTCCCCCGCGAGCCGGCTGTTGTAGCGCACGGTCATGCCGGCCTGCGCCAGGTCCTCGCAGGAGATGTAGACATCCACCTTGCCGCGCTGCATGTATTCCTTCAGCACCGCCTTGATCTGTGCTTCCATCCTCGCCAGCTGTCTCGGCATCTTGACATTCAGGTCCAGATACCTGTTGTTCACGGACTTCATCTCCACCGTGATCTTCAGCCGCTCATCCGAATACTCGCTCCGGCCGAAGCCGGTCATACTCTTGATCATCCCCGTCTCTCCTTCTGAAGATTATATTCCGTTTTATTTTAATCTCTTCGGGTGGTCTTTGCAATCGGGATGTTGCGGCGCACTTGCCCGCCGGGGAAGAAGTTGCTATACTTTTCGTCGAATATCAAACGTGAACAGGAGCAGGATCGAACCATGGCATTTGACGGAATCGCCGTAGCAGCGCTGCGGAGCGAACTGGACAGGAAACTTACAGGCGGAAGGGTCTACAAGATCGCGCAGACGGACCGTATGGAGCTGGTCCTGACGATCAAGCCCGCGCCGGAGCGCGGCGGGGGACAGGTGCGTCTCCTGCTCACCGCGGATCCCTCCCTCCCGCTGGCCTACCTGACGTCGACGAGCCGGCCGGCCCCTCTCACGGCGCCGGCATTCTGCATGCTGCTGCGCAAGCACCTCCAGAACGGCCGGATCCTCAGCGTGGAGCAGCCGGGCCTGGAGCGGATCCTGCGTCTGCGCGTACAGCACATGGATGAGATGGGCGACCTGCGCACGCACACCCTGGTCGTCGAACTGATGGGCAAGCACAGCAACATCATCTTCCTGGACGAGCAGGAGCAGATCGTCGACAGCATCAAGCGCATCTCCTCGCTGGTCAGCTCGGTGCGGGAAGTCCTGCCCGGAAGACCGTATTTCATCCCCCAGACCCGCGGGAAGACGGACCCGCTCACGGTCACGCAGGAGGCTCTCTCGCAGCTCTGCGCCGAGACCGCGAAGGATCCGGCGGCGCTCCTGACGGCCGCTTTCACCGGTCTCTCGACACAGATGGCGCAGGAGCTCTGCTTCCGGGCGGGCGTATCCGACATCCGCAGCGCCGCAGCCCTCACGCAGGCGCAGAGAGAGTCCCTCTACAAGGCTCTGTGCGGCCTCATGGAGGACGTGCGGGCGGAGCGCTTCTCCCCCGTCATGTACCTGCAGGGCGGTGTGCCGGAGGCTTTCTCCGCTGTTCCCATGGAGATGCTGGGCGACCTGGAGGCCGAATCCTACGCCTCCATCTCGGAGCTCCTGGAAGCCTTCTACGCGCGCCGGAGCGACGTGGTCCGGATCCGTCAGAAATCCTCCGACCTGCGCCGCATCGTGCAGACCATCCTCGAGCGGGACGTCCACAAGTACGACCTCCAGTGCCGCCAGATCCGCGACACGGAGAAAAGGGACAAGTACCGCGTCTACGGCGAGCTCCTGCACACCTACGGCTACTCGGTCCCGGAGGGCGCGAAGGCCTGCGTCCTCGATAACTACTACACCGGCGAGAAGCTCACGGTCCCGCTGGATCCCACCCTCACGCCCGCCCAGAACGCGCAGCGCTACTTCGACCGCTACACCAAGCTGAAGCGCACGAATGAGGCGCTCTCCGTCCTGACCCGGGAGGTGAAGGCCGAGATCGACCAGCTCCGGAACATCCGCGCAGCCCTGGATCTCGCCTCCACGGAAGGCGACCTGGCCCAGATCCGCCAGGAGCTCGAGCAGAGCGGTCTCGTCCGCCGCCGCCCGGAGACGCGCTCCGGCAAGGGCCGCGCCAAGACGCCGCCCGCCAGGCCCCTCCACTATATCAGCAGCGACGGCTTCGACATCTACGTCGGCAAGAACAACCTCCAGAACGAGGAGCTGACCTTCCGCCTGGCCGCGCCGACCGACATCTGGATGCACGCCAACGACATGCCGGGCTCCCACGTGATCCTGTGCGGACGCGGCCTCCCGCTCGAGGAGATCCCCGACCGCGCCTTCGAGGAAGCTGCCTCCCTGGCCGCCTGGTACTCCAGCGGACGGGAGCAGGGCAAGGTCGAGATCGACTACCTCCCCCGCCGGGGCGTGAAAAAGCCCGGCGGTGCCAGGCCGGGCTTCGTGATCTATCACAACAACTATTCGATTCTCGCGCCGGCACAGATCCCGCCGATCCGCGAGGTACAGGACTGACCTGCCGGACGGTTCTACAGCCAGCCGGCGCTCCGGAGCGCGCCGGACAGCTTCCTGCCGCCGGGAAATCTCTCGATATCCGCGGCGCAGATGGCGCCGATCTTCAGCAGCACGAAGAAATAGATGACGACCGCCGCCAGGATTGCCGCGGCGCACGCGATCAGGTTCGCGTAGTAGACTGCCAGCGGTCCGTCCAGAAGCCGCATCAGCACCGTATAGATCCCCAACGCCGCCGCGCCCATCACGATGGATGCGGCGGTCGGTTTTACATAGAGTTTCAGAATGTTCACGCGGTACTTCAGGTGCCTCGTGAGGAACCACTCGTTGGCGATGAAGATCACCAGCGCGTAGAGGAGGCTGCTCCACACCAGTGTGTACGCGTCCAGTTTCGTCAGGTACAGCATCGCGTAGAGCGCTGCGGTCTGCACGGCCAGGGCGATCCCGGCACCGATGAGAGGCGCCGCCATCTTCCCGGTCGCCTGCAGGGCCGCTGTCGTGATCGTGGAGACCGAATAGAGCACCACCGTCACCGCCATGGCCCGCAGCAGCTCCGCCGCCAGGTCCAGTGTCTTCCACTGAGGGAACAGGATCATCGTGACCGGTCTCGCAAGAACGCCCAGTCCCACCGCGCAGGGGATCGCGATGAGCAGCGTCATGCGGCAGGCGCTCACCGTCCGCCGCTTGGTCTCCCGGCGCATGCCTCTCGCGTAGGAAGTGGAGATGTGCGGGATGATCGCCGCCGACACAGCCGTCGCGATGGAGATCGGGATATTGCAGATCACGACGGCCTTGTTGGAGAACAGACCGTTGATCGTCGTGACCGCCGTCTCCTCCGCCCCGCGCACATTGATCATGTGCTTCAGGTAGATCGTCTGGTCCAGGGACGTGCTCAGGTTCATGATGAAGCTGCTCAGGATGAACGGCGTGATCACCAGGATCGTCGCCCGCATCACCGCGCCGAAGGACTCCTCCCGGCTCCGGGTGTCCGTCCGGATCCTCTCCCGGTAGAATCCGGCGCTGCGCAGGTAGATGAAGAGCATGAACAGGAGGGCCGCCAGCACGCCCGCACCTGTGCCGAGCGCGCTGCCCGCCGCGCCGAACTGCGCGCGGGTCGTCTCATCCTGCCCGGAGACCTGCCGGATCAGCAGCCACGCCGCGCCGATACTGACCGCCGCGTTGACGATCTGCTCCAGGATCTGCGAGATGCTGGTCGGCGCCATCGTCTGGTTCGCCTGGAAATATCCACGGAGTGCGCCGAGGATCCCGAAGAGGAAGATCGTCGGGGCGAAGACCCGGAGCACCATGACGCTCCCCGGCGGCACCAGAAGCGGCGCGCCGAAATACAGGAACAGACTGGCGACCGTCCCCGCGATCACCGCGTACAGGAGCGCCGCGTGGAAGACCTTCTGCGCGCTGCGGAACTCTCCCACCGCGATCTTCTGCGACATCAGCTTGGAGATGGCGGACGGGATCCCGTAGGAGGAGACGATCAGGATGATCGTATAGATGTTGAAGGCCGTCCCGTAGAAGCCGTTTCCGAGATCCCCGATGACAGCTGTCAGAGGTGCTCTGTAGAGAATGCCGATGATGCGGACGATGATCGTCGCCGCTGCCAGCATTCCCGCCTGCACGATGATGCCGCCGCTGCTCTTTCCTGCAGCGGCGGCGCCTTTTATGTTCGTATTCCTATCGGACCTGTTTCTGTCGGACATCGTTCCTCATTTCGGTGGTCACAGACGGGTATACGCCCTCACGGGCTTCAGCGGCCGATCAGCCAGTCGTACATCTCCTGGTACTTCTCGGCGGACTTCTTCCAGGAGAAATCCTGGTTCATGGCCCGTTCGACCATCTTGTTCCATTCCTTCTTCTTGTCGTAATAGATCTGCTCTGCGTAGCGGACCGCATGCATCATCTCGTGTGCATTATAGTTCGCGAAGGTGAAGCCGGTGCCGGTCCCCTCATAGACATTGTAAGGCTCGACCGTATCCTTGAGACCGCCGGTCTCGCGGACGATGGGCAGTGTGCCGTACTTGAGGGACATCAGCTGGCTGAGTCCGCAGGGCTCGAACAGCGAAGGCATCAGGAAAGCGTCGGATGCGGCGTAGATCTTGTGGGACAGCTCGTCCGAGTAGTAGATGTTCGCCGAGATCTTGTCGCTGTACTTCCAGTCGAAGTAGCGGAACATGTTCTCGTAGCGCTCCTCGCCGGTGCCCAGGAGCACGATCTGGATCGCATCCAGCGACAGCATCTCGTCCAGCACGCAGGCGATCAGGTCGAAGCCCTTCTGGTCCGTCAGACGGGAGACGATACCGATCATCATGCACTTCGGATCCTCTTTCAGTCCGAGTTCCTTCTGCAGCGCGACCTTGTTCTTCACCTTCTCCTTGCGGAAATTGGTCACGTTGTAAGGGTGCGGGATCTTCTTGTCGTTTTCAGGGCTGAAGTCCGTGTAGTCGATGCCGTTCAGGATGCCGCGGAGGTCGTTGCTCCTCGCGTTCATGAGACCGTCCAGGCCCTCGCCGAAGAACTGGGTCTTGATCTCATCCGCGTAGGTCGGGCTGACCGTCGTGATCGCGTCGGCGTAGACCAGGCCGCCCTTGAGCAGGTTGGCGTCTTTATAGGCCTCCAGCTTATCCGGTGTGAAGTAGTAGCCGGAAAGGCCGGTGATGTCTTCCACATCCGCCACGTTCCACTTGCCCTGGAACTTCAGGTTGTGGATGGTCATGACGGTCTTGATGCCGTGGAAGAACGGATTCGCCTGGAAGCGCTCTTTCAGATATACGGGAACCAGGCCCGTCTGCCAGTCGTGGCAGTGGATCAGTTCCGGACGGAAATCGATGACCGGCAGCGCCGACAGGCACGCTTTGGAGAAGAACGCGAAGCGCGTGATCTCGAACAGCGGATCATCGGTGTAAGGCTTGTCGCTTGTAAAGAAGCCCTCATTGTCGATGAAATAGAAAGTAATGCCCGCCTCTTCGGCCGTCAGGATGCCCACATACTCGCTGCGCCAGTGATAATCCATGTAGAAGTGTGCCACATACTGCATGCGGTCCTTGATCTCCTGTTTCATGCAGGAGTACTTCGGGATCATGACACGGACGTCATAGACCTCCGGATCGATGTCCTTCGGAAGGGATCCGACAACGTCCGCCAGACCGCCCGTCTTGATAAACGGCACGCTCTCCGATGCAACAAATAAGATCTTCTTTCTATCCATAAAAACTGCCCCCTGTTCCGTTACTGAGAAAGCTGTTGTCTGCTATATGCCCTATTATACAGCATTTCCCCTGTCTATGTATATGCGTTCGAAAAAAAAGAGGCTGCCGCACGGGGTCTTCTCCATGCGGCAGCCCGATGTACATAATGGACTGCCCGTCGGGGCCGATCTGCGGATTGTCTGGTATCCGCTGCGATTACTTCGCGTAATCGGTCACACGGGATTCTCGGATCACGCTGACTTTGATCTGCCCGGGATATTCCATTTCATCTTCGATCTTCTTGGAAATCTCCCTGGCGAGAAGGACCATGTCCGCGTCGCCGATCTGCTCGGGAACTACAAGAACGCGCACCTCCCGACCTGCCTGAATGGCATAAGAATTGCTGACCCCTTTAAAACTGCTTGTGATCTCTTCCAGCTGTTTGAGTCTCGTCGTATATGTCTGCAGTGTCTCGCGTCTCGCGCCGGGTCTGGCTGCGGAGATCGCGTCCGCCGCCTGTACCAGGCAGGCGATGAGACTGGTGGGCTCCACGTCGCCGTGGTGGGCCTCCACTGCGTTGATGATCACAGCGGACTCTTTATACTTGCGGCACAGGTCCGCGCCGAGCTGCACGTGCGAGCCTTCCATCTCGTGGTCGACCGCCTTGCCGATGTCATGCAGCAGACCGGCTCTCTTGGCGACCCGGATGTCCAGCCCCAGCTCGCCCGCCAGAAGGCCGGCGATCTGTGCGACTTCCACGGAGTGCTTCAATGCGTTCTGCCCGTAGCTGGTGCGGTAGCGCATCCTGCCGAGCAGTCTGACAAGTTCGGGGTGGATGCCGTGCACACCGACTTCCAGTGTGGCGGCCTCGCCTTCCTCCTTGATCTTCGCCTCTACATCCCTCTGTGCCTTCGCGACCATCTCTTCGATCCTGGCGGGATGGATCCTCCCATCCACGATCAGGCGTTCAAGCGCGATGCGCGCGACCTCGCGCCGGATCGGATCAAAGCCGGAGATCACGACTGCCTCCGGTGTGTCGTCGATGATGAGATCCACGCCGGTCATGGTCTCGAGCGTGCGGATGTTCCGCCCCTCGCGTCCGATGATCCTGCCCTTCATCTCATCGCTGGGCAGCTGCACGACACTGATCGTGGCTTCCGCCACATGATCCGCCGCGCATCTCTGAATGGCGCCGACCACATACTCTCTGGCACGCTTGTCGGCCTCTTCCTTCGCTTCCGTTTCGATCTCCTTGATCATCACGGCCGCGTCGTGTTTTACGTCGTCTTCAACCAGTTTTAAAAGGTATTCTTTTGCCTGTTCGGAGGTCAATCCGGAAATCCGTTCGAGTTCCTGCAGACGCTGTGCACCGAGTTTCTCAACTTCCTCTTTCCTCTTGTGCAGCGATTCCTCTCTGGATGTGAGGCTCTGTTCCCTGCGCTCAAGGGCATCGGTCTTTCTGTCGATGGACTCTTCCTTCTGCTGGATCCTGCGTTCGTTGCGCTGTACTTCGTTCCTTCTGTCGCGGATCTCCTTCTCCAGCTCATTTCTGGTGCGGATGGATTCTTCCTTGACTTCCAGCAGCGCCTCCCGCTTCTGCTTCTCAGCAGCGGTCAGGGCCTCATCGATGATCTCCCTCGCCTTTTCCTGCGCATTGCCGATGGTCTCGTTGACCTGCTTCTTCCGATAATTCGACGTAAGCACGAACGTGACCGGCACAGAGACAGCCAGAGCGATGATCACCGCAATGATCGTGGCTACACCGCCCATACAGGAGCACCTCCTTATCAAGTTGTCATGGATGCGGGGCGGACCATCCGCAGGTCAGCGCGCTTCCGGCCTTTCCGGCATCCCTCATTGCTTATGCATATAGAATATGCGCAAGGTCCCAGACGATTCACACAATACGCACATCCTAAATCACAAATACACAACAAACCTATTCTAAACTTGCGGCGTGGAATTGTCAACCGGACACGTCAGCCGTCGCACTCTCCGCGCATCGCCGCGCGGACCGCCTCCTGCGAATACCCCTTCCGGTAGAGATAGTTCCGGATCTTCGCCGCCTCCTCCGCCGGGGCGTCGGAGGGGTCGAAACGGCGCTTCCGCAGGATCGCCAGGACCTGCCGGACCTCCTGCGCCCGGGTCTCCTCCGGGTCCTCCTCCCGCATCGCGCGGTCGATGATCCCCGCGGGGACGCCTCTCTCCTGCAGGTCATGCCGGATCCGCAGCCGGCTCCTGTCCCCGGCGTGCAGGTGCAGAAAGCTCTCAGCGTAGCGCAGGTCGTCCAGGTAACCGGCGTCCTTGAGCTCCTCCACCGCGCCGTCGATCACGTCCTCCGGGAAGGCCGCGTCGCGGAGCTTCTCCCGCAGCCGGGCCTCCGTGTAGTCGCGCGTTCCCAGTAGCGCGCCGCAGCGCCGCATGCAGTCACTTCGCAGCTGTATGCGGATCTGTTTCATGGCAGAAGGATCGATGTCCGTCTCCTCCCCCAGGGAGAAGAGACGGACATCTCTGACGGAGAGGACGAAGGAAGTTCCGTCCTCCAGTGTGATCATCTGTTTCCCGCGTCCGTGCGGGGCAAGGGATGCGATCTTCATGCGCTCCTCCCTGCGGCAGGTCCGCTCATGCCTCGTCGTCCTGTGCCGCCTGGTCATCCGCCGGCGCGTCGGTAGGAAGTCCATAGTGCGCGCGCACCTTCTGGTCCAGCTCGTACAGCACGTCCGGATGCTCCTCCAGATACTTCTTCGCGTTCTCGCGGCCCTGTCCGATGCGCTCTCCGTTGTAAGAGTACCAGGAGCCGCTCTTGCCCACGATGTCCACTTTGGCGGCAAGATCCAGCACATCGCTGGAATAGGAGATGCCCTTGCCGAACATGATGTCGAACTCCGCCTCCTTGAAGGGCGGCGCGATCTTGTTCTTCACGATGCGGACGCGTGTGTGGTTGCCGATCACCTCGCCGCTCTGCTTCAGCGACTCGATCCTCCGCACGTCCATGCGCACGGAAGAATAGAACTTCAGCGCGCGGCCGCCGGTCGTCGTCTCCGGGTTGCCGAACATGACGCCCACCTTCTCACGCAGCTGGTTGATGAAGACGACCACGCAGTTGGACTTGCTGATCGCGGCCGTCAGCTTGCGGAGCGCCTGGGACATCAGCCTGGCGTGCAGGCCGACGTGGGAGTCGCCCATGTCGCCGTCGATCTCCGCCTTGGGGACCAGCGCCGCGACAGAGTCCACGACGACGATGTCCATGGCGCCCGAGCGCACCATCGTCTCCGTGATCTCCAGCGCCTGCTCGCCGCTGTCCGGCTGGGAGATATAGAGGTTGTCGATATCCACGCCGATATTGCGCGCGTACACGGGATCCAGCGCGTGCTCCGCGTCGATGAAGCCCGCGATGCCGCCGCGCTTCTGTACTTCTGCGATCATATGCAGGGTCACGGTGGTCTTGCCGGAGGACTCCGGTCCGTAGATCTCCACGATCCTTCCCCTCGGGATGCCGCCGAGTCCCAGTGCGATGTCCAGGCTGAGGGAGCCCGTGGGGATGGTCTCCACGTTCATCGAGACCGACGGGTCGCCGAGCTTCATGACCGTTCCCTTGCCGTATGCCTTCTCGATCTGCATCAGGGCAGCGTCGAGGGCCTTCTTCTTATCTTCATTGCTGACAGAGTTCATCTCTATTCCTTTCCGTTCCCGCATTTGTCGAACGTCTGTTCTGATTTGAAAGTATAGCACTGCGCATGGGCGCTTGCAAGCGCTTTTTGCGGTTTTTTCGAACCTTTGTTCTGTTTTCTCCCGTTCTGACGGAAACAGCGCGAACCGCCCCTCTCGATTATGAAGGAACGGCCGCGCCGTGTCAATTCATATATATGAATTATTTACAACGTAAATTCCCGCAGCTTTCTCTTCGGGATCTGGACCTCGCGGATCCGGATGCCCTGGCGCTGCTTGTCCGCCGCAGGGATCTGCATGAGATCCCCGACGGGAACGATCTCCTCCCGGAACAGGGTCTCCTCGCGCCCGAACAGGTTCCTGCGCGTCTGCGGCCTGGTGATGCGCACGCGCGCCTGCAGGCCCGTGTAGAGCTCGCCGGACAGCTGTCCTTCCTGCAGATAGTAGAGATGGCTCTCCAGCGTCGTCTCCGCGCCGACCTCCTTGAGCAGATATGCCCGGATCAGTGCCTTGAAGCGCGGCGGCACCTCCTCCGACTGCAGCATCTGCGCGTAGCTGAGCCCGGCCCCGAAATAATGTCTGTAAAGGTCGTTCAGACAGTAGATAAAATCACCGGCTGCCTCAGTCATCCCGTCCTCCTTCAAGATCGGCGATCCTTCCGCCGGTCAGGCGGACGGCCTCCTCGATCTCCTCCGCGGTCACTTCGCCTTCCCTTGCCAGCTCCTCAGCGGTGACTTTCCGACCGCCGAGCATCTCCGAGAGCTGCGCCGCCTTCTCCGCCACTCTGTTCACGAGGTCCTCTATGTCGAGGTCCGCGCTGCGGCGGTCCAGATTGTCCGCGACCAGGTCCTCCATGGCGCCCATGATCCGCGAGGCGAGGAATTCGTCCACGTCCTCCGGGCCCTCGAGCGGCGCCAGCAGGGACACCGCGATGGTGAGCGCCTCGTTGCCGGCGCTGATGAGCTCCTCGGTGTTCACGCCCTGGTTCAGGTACAGCCTGGCGATATCCAGCACCTTCGGAAGGGAATATTCGATCAGCCGCAGCTGCGCCTGCCGCTCGCCGGCCATCGCCGACAGCTTGACGGCGTCCAGCACATTGACGGGCGGGATCTCCATGGCCCGGATCATCTCCTCGTATTCCCGGAGGTATCTGGCACCTTCCGGCGTCAGCGCCTCATCATCGAGGGGCATTTCTTTCTGTTTCCCGGAAGCTCCGGCCTCATCCCCGGAGGTCCCGGCCTCGTAGAGGTCCTGCGTCACCCGGATGCCTGTCTGCCCCAGGTACGCGCGCACCTGCGCCTTCTGCTCTTCTTTTAAGGAAAGGGAAACGAAGAACTCCTCCAGCTGTCCCTCCTCGATCACGCCCCCCTGGGTGCGCCCCAGACGGACCAGTTTCTGCAGTTCCTGCAGGAACCGCTGCTCTTCTCGCATCGAACTCATTGCCGCTCCTCCCCGTGCAGGTGCGGGCGCTCTCCCGCCCGGATGTGCACATGTGTGAAGAGATGATCGCTGCAGTATTCCACGCCGCCTTCACAGCGCGAACAGTACCGGAAATCCAGGTCCGGGAACTGGAGACTCGTCCGCCCGCAGATCGCGCACTTGTGCAGCGGCACGGCGCCGCCGTCGCCCCGGGAGGAGGAACCGCGCCAGGCACCGCCGGATCCGACTCCTGCGCTGCCCCTGTTCACGGCTCTCCGGAAGCTGTTCCTCCGGTGGATCTGGGACGGCGAGACGCGCGACCATCCGCCGCTGCGCAGCCACAGAAGCGCGACATTCAGGAGAGACGCCGCGATGACGAACCGGGAAGGCCCGCCGTAGACCACCATCTCGTAGAGAAGGAAGGCCGCGTCCAGGATCCCCAGATACTTGACCTTGATCGGGATGATGAACATCAGCAGCACCTGCGCCTCGGGGAACGTCAGCGCATATGCCAGGAAGATGCTCATGTTGATGTAATAGGTGGAGAAGGCCCCCGAGAACGCGCGGATGTAGGCGGCCGTGTCGATCCCGTAGGAGGCCGCCAACGAGGCAGCGCTGCCGGTGAGGGTGATCAGCCCGTACCAGGCGAACGCGCTGACGATGGTCAGCAGGATGCCCGTAAAAATAAAGACATTGTATTTCCACTTCCCCCACACGCGCTCCAGCGACGTCCCGATGCTGTAGTAGAAGAACAGCATGATCAGGACGAAGAACAGGTTGTCGGATCCCGGCGGGATCAGGAGCCAGGACACCAGTCTCCAGACCTGCCCATGCAGGACCGCGTTCGGATCCAGCGTCAGGAACGTGAACACCTGCGGCAGCGTGAACTGCAGCACATAGCCGATGATGTATAGGATCACCAGTTTGAGGGACAGATCGCGGACCGCGTATCTGCCGAATCTTCTTTCCATATCACTCATTATCTGCTCCGGATTCTTTCCCCGGAAGGGGAAGGGCTTGGATGGTATTTCTCCATATTCTATCATCCGCCGCCGGAAAAGTCCACGCATCGCTCAGCTCTGCCCGCCGGCCCCCCGTTGCATTTTACAAACCCTCTTTGTATAATAGCTTTTAATCGGTTAAATGGAAAAAGGAGGACTGCATTGATCTCCAGAGATTATACACTCGGAATCGACATCGGGTCCACAACTGTCAAAGTGGCCCTGCTCGATCATCAGCATCAGATCTGCTTTGCCGACTATCGACGCCATCACGCGGATATCCGCGGCACCCTGTGCGCGCTCCTGACGGACGCCCGCGCGCAGCTCGGCGACTGTATCGTCCACCCCGTCATCACAGGCAGCGGCGGCCTCACGCTTGCCAACCATCTGCAGACACCTTTCGTGCAGGAAGTCGTAGCAGTATCCACTGCACTCGAAGAGGTCGCGCCCAGGACGGACGTCGCGATCGAACTCGGCGGCGAAGACGCCAAGATCATCTATTTTGAAAACGGAAATGTGGAGCAGCGCATGAACGGCATCTGTGCCGGCGGCACCGGCTCCTTCATCGACCAGATGGCCTCGCTCCTCCAGACGGATGCGGCGGGGCTCAATGAGTATGCCCGCAATTACCGCTCCCTCTACACGATCGCGGCCCGCTGCGGCGTTTTCGCCAAATCGGACATCCAGCCGCTGATCAATGAAGGCGCGACCAAGGAGGACCTGGCCGCCTCGATCTTCCAGGCGGTCGTGAACCAGACCATCAGCGGACTTGCCTGCGGCAAGCCCATCCGCGGACACGTCGCCTTCCTCGGCGGTCCGCTCCATTTCCTGCCCGAACTGAAGGCAGCCTTCATCCGCACGCTGCATCTGGACGAAGAGCACACCATCGATGTGGAGAATTCCCACCTCTTCGCCGCCATGGGCAGCGCCCTCAACGCGAAGGAGGAAGTGTGCCTGCCGCTCTCCGAGATGGTCGGCCGGCTCTCCTCCGAGATCCACATGCAGTTCGAGATCGGGCGCATGGAGCCCCTCTTCTCCTCCCTCGACGACTACGAGGAGTTCTCGATGCGCCATGACAAGGCGAAGGTCGAACGCGCGGAACTCGCCACGTACAGCGGCGACTGCTTCCTGGGCATCGACGCGGGCTCCACGACGACGAAGCTCGCCCTTGTCGGCGAGGACGGCACGCTCCTCTACTCCTTCTACAGCAACAACAACGGCAGCCCGATCGACACCGCCAAGCGCGCGATCCGGGAGATCCGGGGCCTGCTTCCCCGCGGCGCCCGCATCGTCCGCAGCTGCTCGACCGGCTACGGCGAACAGCTCCTGAAGGCGGCTTTCCTGCTGGATGAGGGCGAGGTGGAGACCATCGCGCACTACTATGCCGCCGCCTTCTTCGATCCGGATGTGGACTGCATCCTCGACATCGGCGGCCAGGACATGAAGTGCATCCGCATCAAGGACGGCGCCGTGGACAACGTCCTCCTCAACGAGGCCTGCTCCTCCGGCTGCGGTTCCTTCATCGAGACGTTCGCGAAATCCCTGGACTACAGCGTGCAGGACTTCGCGAAGGCGGCACTCTTCGCGCAGCACCCGATCGATCTGGGCACCCGCTGCACGGTCTTCATGAACTCCCGCGTCAAGCAGGCGCAGAAGGAAGGCGCGGACGTCGCGGACATCTCCGCCGGCCTCGCCTACAGCGTCGTCAAGAACGCGCTCTTCAAAGTCATCAAGGTCTCGGATGCCTCCCAGCTCGGAAAGAACATCGTGGTCCAGGGCGGCACCTTCTACAATGACGCCGTTCTGCGCAGCCTGGAGCTGATCGCGGACGGGCAGGTCATCCGCCCCGACATCGCCGGCATCATGGGCGCTTTCGGCGCCGCGCTCATCGCGCGGGAGCGCTACGACGGCCGCACGAAGACGACCATGCTTCCGCTGGACGAGATCGAGGCGCTCACCTTCGAGACCACCCTGCGCCCCTGCGGCAAGTGCACCAACAACTGCCGCCTGACCATCAACCACTTCAGCGGCGGCCGCGAGTTCATCTCCGGAAACCGCTGCGAGAGAGGCCTCGGCAAGGAGATCTCCCACGAGGACGTGCCGAACCTGTATAAATACAAGCTCGGACGTGTCTTCGGCTACCGCCCGCTGAAGGCGGAGGAGGCTTTCCGGGGCACCGTCGGGATCCCGCGCGTCCTGAACATGTACGAGGACTATCCTTTCTGGTTCACGTTCTTCACGCAGCTGGGCTACCGGGTCGTCCTCTCGCCGCTCTCCACCCACAAGATCTACGAGATGGGGATCGAATCCATTCCCAGCGAGTCCGCCTGCTATCCGGCGAAGCTCGTGCACGGCCACATCATGTGGCTCATCCGGAAGGGCGTGGACTTCATCTTCTATCCCTCGCTCTTCTACGAGCGCAAGGAGTTCGACAACAGCGACAACCACTACAACTGCCCGATCGTCACCTCCTACTCGGAGAACATCCGCAACAACGTCGAGGAGATCAGCGGCGGCGAAGTGGACTTCCGCAACCCGTTCATGGCTTTCACGGATCTTCCCACCGTCACGGAGGCGCTCCTGACCGAATTCCCGGATCTTCCCGACGTGGAGGTCGGCGCCGCAGCTGCCGAGGCCTGGGCGGAACTGATGGCCTGCCGCCAGGACATCCGGAACAAGGGCGAAGAGGTCCTGAAGCTCATCAGCGACAGAGGCATGAAGGGCATCGTCCTCGCCGGACGCCCCTACCACATCGATCCGGAGATCAATCACGGGATCCCGGAGATGATCGCCTCCTATGGCATCGCCGTCCTGAGCGAGGACTCCATCTCCCATCTCGCCGAGCCGGACCGTCCGATCGTCGTGCTGGACCAGTGGATGTACCACTCCCGCATGTACGCGGCGGCCAGCTATGTGAAGACGCGCGATGACCTGGACCTGATCCAGCTCAACTCCTTCGGCTGCGGCCTGGACGCCGTCACGACCGACCAGGTGAACGATATCCTGGCGGGCTCCGGAAAGATCTACACCTGCCTCAAGATCG
>DFIR01000005.1:57952-59274 GCA_002372815.1 Lachnospiraceae bacterium UBA3692 | reverse complement strand
TCAAGATCGACGAGGTCAACAATCTCGGCAGCGCCCGCATCCGCGTCCGCTCCCTGATCGCCGCGATCCGCATCCGCGACCGGCGCAAGGTCCGCCGCGTCGTCCGCTCCGAGGCGATCGAGAAGATCCCCTTCACCGAGGAGATGCGGAAGAACTACACGATCCTCTGCCCGCAGATGTCGCCGATCCATTTCGACATCCTGGCACCGGCCATCAACGCCTGCGGCTACAACCTGGTCGTCCTTCCGAACGACAACCGCCGCGCCGTCGATTACGGCCTGAAATATGTCAACAACGACGCCTGCTATCCGTCCCTCTTCGTGGTCGGCCAGATCATGGAGGCGCTGGACAGCGGCCTGTATGATCCCGACCGCACGGCGGTCATCATCTCGCAGACCGGCGGCGGCTGCCGCGCGTCGAACTACATCGGTTTCATCCGCCGCGCGCTGAAGAAGGCGGGCCTGGAGCAGATCCCCGTGATCAGCGCCAACCTGTCCGGCCTGGAGGACAACCCCGGCTTCGACATCAACCTGAAGCTGCTGACCCGCGCCCTCTACGGCATCATGTTCGGCGACGTGCTCATGCGCTGCGTCTACCGCATGCGCCCCTATGAGCTGGAACCGGGCAGCGTCGACCGGATGCATGAGCACTGGAAGAACCGCTGCATCCGCTATCTGTCGAAGACGACCGGCTTCAACCTTCCGAAGATCCACCGGATGGCCGCCGACATGATCCGCGATTTCGACAATATCCCGATCATCGAGGAGCGCAAGCCGCGCGTCGGCATCGTCGGGGAGATCCTGGTGAAATATGCGCCGGCCGCAAACAACCACCTCGTGGAGCTGCTGGAACAGGAAGGCGCGGAAGCCGCCGTCCCCGATCTGATGGGCTTCCTGCTCTACTGCTTCTACAATCAGGTGTACAAGGCGGAGCACCTGGGCACGAGCCGCAGGACCGCGGCCGCCTGCACCGCGGGCATCCACGCGATCGAAGCGTTCCTGTCGACGATCAACCGGGCCTACAAAAAGAGCCGGCACTTCGAAGCGCCGGCGAGCATCTACGAGATCGTGGAATATGCGAAACCGATCGTCTCGATCGGCAACGAGACCGGCGAAGGCTGGTTCCTCACCGGAGAGATGGTGGAGCTGATCCACGCGGGCGTCCCGAACATCGTCTGCATCCAGCCTTTCGGCTGCCTTCCCAACCATGTGGTCGGCAAGGGCGTGATCAAGGCGATCCGGAGATCCTACCCCGAGGCCAATATCGCCGCGATCGACTACGACCCCGGCGCGAGCGAGGTCAACCAGCTCAACCGCATCAAG
>DFIR01000005.1:38025-57907 GCA_002372815.1 Lachnospiraceae bacterium UBA3692 | reverse complement strand
AACCGCATCAAGCTGATGCTGGCGACCGCCCAGAAGAATATGAAGTGACAATGAAGGAAGGATCCGTCGCGGGTCCTTCCTTTTTCCTTTCAGATATTTCAGATATTGCTCTCAGAAATCAGCACATGAAAAAGGGTATTGGTCATGATGATCAATACCCTTTATCGAAATGCGATGTCCAACGGCTTACCCTCCATTCGTAAACAGATGTCCGGATCCGGTGAGGTATCTGCCTCATACATTCGCGATCCGATCGCAGCTATGAAGTTGTCTTTCCGTTTCGTGCAGCCTTTGAATCCCTTCCTGTGTACCTGGTGTACTCTGATCTCTGCCGGGCCTGCCATCTGCCGGGGCACCTTTGTGCGCCGATCTGACCGTCCTTCCTGTCGCAGAATCTGTGATCAGTTTACGGATCTGTTCTCTGCCTTCACGGGTCCTTCAGAGCTTCTGCTCTGTGTCCTGAATATTCCGGTGGAGTGTACCTTCCTTTCTTCCGCCCCTTCCGCCTATGGATTTCTCGTCTCCGCAGGCTTTCGGGAAAGAGTATTTGGGTGATCTTCGTATCACCCTCTCTTTTCTTTTGATAGTCTTATTGTAGTTATTATCAGTTAATTTGTCAATAGAAAACTAAATTGAATATGTATTATTCTCTTTTTCAGACTTTTAACACAATATTCAGCAATTTCCCGGGCCCCATAAAGGAAAATGCCCCCTTGCGCCGCCACGCCGATCCGCACTATAGTTAATTGTACATATCACTCACAGAAAGGAACAGGCAGAGATCATGACACTGTCACCGCTCATTGAACGATTCATCCGCTATGCCCGGATCGAGACCACCTCTTCGGATACGACCGGCACATCCCCTTCCACCGCCTGCCAGCACGACCTGGCCAGGCTTCTCGCGCAGGAGCTGCGCGACATGGGCGCATCCGATGTGCTCTACGACGACGTGCACTGCTACGTGTACGCACAGATCCCCGGGGAGGGACAGCCGCTCGGATTCATCGCGCACATGGACACCTCTCCCGCCGCCAGCGGCAGGAACGTCTCCCCCAGGATCCTTCCCGCCTACGACGGGACCGACGCCCTTCTCAGGCCGGAGGACTTCCCGGAGCTGCGCAGCCATTTCGGCGAGGACCTGATCGCCTCCGACGGCACGACCCTTCTGGGAGCCGATGACAAGGCAGGCGTCGCCGAGATCATGGAGATGGCCCGCTACTATCTCGAGCACCCGGAGGTGCCGCACCGCGCGCTCTCGATCTGCTTCACCCCTGACGAGGAAGTCGGACAGGGCACCGATCACTTCGATCCGGATGCCTTCCGCGCCCGCGAAGCCTACACCGTCGACGGGGGCAAGCTGGGCGTCTTCGAGTACGAGTGCTTCAACGCCGCCGCAGCCGAAGTATCCGTGCAGGGACGCAGCGTCCACCCCGGCAGCGCCAAGGGCCTCATGAAGAATGCCGCCACGCTCGCGATGGAGTTCGACCGCCTGCTGCCCGCTGCGGAGCGCCCCGAATACACCGAGGGCCGCGAGGGCTTCTTCATGCTGACGGAGATCCGCGGTGAGACCGATACGGCCCATCTCTCCTACATCGTCCGCGACCATGACCGCGACCGCTTCGAGGCCCGCAAGGAGACCCTGCGCCGCGTCGCGAACTACATGAACGAGGAGCACGGAGAAGGCACCATCTCCCTCACGATCACTGACAGCTACCGCAACATGGCCGAATACATGCGCGACCACATGGACCTGGTCGACAAGGCCTTCGAAGCAGCCCGCGCCATCGGCGTCACCCCTTCCTGCGAACCCGTGCGCGGCGGCACCGACGGCGCCCGCCTCGCGGAAGTCTACGGCATCCCCTGCCCCAACCTCTGCACCGGCGGCTACAACTTCCACGGCCGCTATGAGTACGCTTCGATCCAGGAAATGGAGAAGTCCCTGCAGATCCTCCTGCACATCGCGCAGGCGTGTTGAAGGGGAAGTGCCTGCCCCCGGATCGGTCCTATTGGGTACAAGTCCCGGCTTCCGGAATCCCAACGTTTAAGGCCCCCGCTCATCGGAGCGGGGGCCTCGTTGGATCATTGCCCGGCAGATGCACCGCGGGGGAGCCGTCCCCTCGCGCGGTGTCTACTCGCGCCGCGCAACGCTGCGCAGTTCTGCGCGGCGTCAGACTTCTACGTAGCCGTCCGGGTTGCTGCTCTGCCAGCGCCAGCCGTCGCGGCACATGTCTTCCAGGTCCTTCTCGGCGGTCCAGCCGAGGACGTCACGGGCCTTGGTGGGATCCGAGTAGCAGACGGCGATGTCGCCGGGGCGCCTGGGATCGATGACATAAGGGAGTTCGCGGCCGCAGGCCTTGGAGAATGCGTGGATGATGTCCAGCACGCTGTAGCCGTTGCCGGTGCCGAGGTTGAAGATGTTCACGCCTTCCAGGCGCTCCATGCCCTCGATGGCCTTCACGTGTCCCTTGGCCAGGTCCACGACGTGGATGTAGTCGCGGATGCCCGTGCCGTCCGGCGTGTCGTAGTCGTTGCCGAAGACGTGGACCTTCTCAAGCTTGCCGGATGCCACCTGCGCCACGTAAGGAAGCAGGTTGTTCGGAATGCCCTTCGGGTCCTCGCCGATAAGGCCGCTCTCGTGGGCGCCGATCGGGTTGAAATAGCGCAGCAGCATGACGCGCCACGCGGGATCCGCTTTCCAGATGTCCGTCAGGATGCGCTCCTGCATCGACTTGGTCTCCCCGTAAGGGTTCGTCGTGATCCCCTTGGGGCACTCTTCTGTGATCGGCACGAAGGCCGGATCTCCGTAGACCGTCGCCGAAGACGAGAAAACGATCTTCCTGCACCCGTGCTCCCGCATGACATCGCAGAGGGTCAGTGTGCTGCCCAGGTTGTTGCGGTAATATTCAATGGGCTTGCGCGTCGATTCCCCGACGGCCTTGTATCCTGCAAAGTGGATCACTGCGTCGATCGGCTCCCTGTCAAAAAGGGCCGTCAGCGCCTCCCTGTCTGCGACATCCACCTCATAGAAAGCAGGTCTCTTCCCGGTGATCTGTTCGATCCGGTCGACGACCATCGCCTTGGAATTGTACAGATTGTCCGCGATCACCACTTCATATCCCGCGTTCAGCAGCTCCACACAAGTGTGGCTGCCGATAAAACCGGTTCCCCCGGTAACCAGAATGCGCATAATTTCCCTCCTGCGTCTAGAATGTGCTGTCAGCCGCGCCGCGGCTTTTTTTATTATAAAACAGTTTTCTCTGTTTGTCCGCTGTTCGGGGCAGATTTACGGGAAATGATCTTCTGCGTACGTAAATCGTTCCCTTGAAGCACGCCTCAGCGCCTGACCAGCTCTTTCGCCTGACGCAGCGCGTTCCGGACCGCGGGGATCTGCAGGATCAGCAGCGTGATGACGCACTCGGCGCCGATGTAGATGATGTTGTAGACCGCGGAGTAAGCGGCGGGGTTCCAGCCTGCCCAGGCGTACTCCCCGAAGAAGACCCAGCCGGACAGGAAGGAGCAGCAGAAGCGGCCGATGCAGCCGACGATGTAGCCGGTCTCCAGCCCTCTCTTCTTATCGCTGAACAGGCCCGCAAGGCCGAGAGCCGCAAAAGCGCCGTAGTCCAGGATCACCTGCACGGGCGTCAGCACGTAGGGGCCGAGGATGAACTGCAGCACACCGTAGGCAAGACCTGCCGCGAGGCCGACCCCGGTCCCGAAGAAATATCCGGGCAGCGCCGCGAACAGCATGGAGCACAGTGTGATCGAGCCGCCGGTCGGGAACTCGAAGACCTTGATCATGCTCGCAACGGTCGCCAGTGCGATGCACAGGGCGCTGAAGACGATGGTTTTTACATTTTTGGACATAAAAATACCTCCTTGGTAAAGGAGGGGAACATGTGCACGGCGCGGACCCGCCCGAATGCAGGCGCAGCTGACAGCCTGTGCGCCTTCTTTCCTTCTTCGGAACGAATCTCGCCGTTTGCTTCCCTACGCCGGTATTATCCGGGTCAGGTGATAAGGGTCGGTACCGCGCCCCCTCTTCCGGACAGGGATCCGGTTCGGGCACGTCGCAGGACCTTCTCAGCAGGTGCTCCCCCAGCAACGTATGATTCTTTCCTAACATACAGAAAACGTGCCTGTTTGTCAAGAGCACCGGATATGCTATGATGGAAATGACGGCTGTCATTCACAGGAGGTTTTGCATATGACAGAGCTGGAGATCATCCATAATCCGCAGATTCCGGGACTCAGTCTCTTCTTCGACACGCTCGAGTACCGGACCCCGCATTTTCATCCGGAGTGGGAACTGGTCTGTCCTTTCAATCACCCGCTCCTGGTTCGCGTGGAGGCCCATGAGCACGTCGTTGCGCCGGGGGAGATCCTCTTTCTGAGTCCCCGCCAGCTTCACGAATATCACCGGATCGACGCGCCCTCGACCTTCCTCTGCATGCAGGTCTCCAGTTCGCTGTTCCCCTCACTCCGGGGAATCAGCACGGACGCCATGTACCCCCACCGGCATATGTCCCCGGAGGCCTTCTCCTGCCTGCGCGACAGACTTCTGGACATGATCCACGCCTATCTGCTCCAGGAACCGCAGTACGAACTCTACTGCATCGGGCAGGCCGGGCTAGTCCTTCACACGCTCTTCTGTGCGCTTCCTTCGCACAGGCTCACGGACGAGGAGGCTGCGCAGGTCGCCCGCAAGAACGAGCGTCTGGAACGTTTTCTCCAGTATGTGGACACACACTTCCGTGAGCGGATCCTCCTGCGGGACTTCGCGCGCGCGGAGGGTCTCTCGATGCACTATGTCTCCGGCTTCATCCGGCAGACTCTGAACCAGAGCTTCCAGGAATATGTCTCCACCGTCCGCTTCAACTATGCCTGCGAGCGCATGGTCGTCAGCGACGACAAGCTCCTCTCCATCTGCATGGACGCCGGCTTCTCGGACTACCGCTACTTCTCCGCCGCCTTCCGGCAGCGCACGGGGATGACCCCCGAAGCTTACCGCGATGTCCTGCTCCGCGGGGAACAGGTCGTCGGCACCGCCGGCATGATCCGCCACAGCATGCACAGCCGCGAGCAGTTCTACACCCGCGAAGAGAGCCTGCGGCTGTGGCAGGAATACCACGCAAAGAGCTTTTGACCGCGCGAGGACGGTTCTCTGCGCGGGTCCAGGTATTTGCGTATATGCCTACAAAGTATACAGGGTACACACGCATGAACAGCCACCCTGTGTCCGTGAGAGTCACGATCGCTTCGCGGAGATCCACATAGACCTGCACGGCACGCCTGCCGGGCAATGATCGAACTCGGTCCCCGCTCTGATGAGCGGGGACCTCAGACATTGCGATCAACAGGCCCCGCGGCCCGAAGCCGCGGCACCTGACCCGGCAGCCGCACTGCGCAGGTCAGGTGGATCAGGCCGCTCGCTCAAAGTGTCTCTCCCGGACACAGAGTGGCTGTTCATGTGCGTGTGCCATGGCTCTCCTGCGGCCGCAGTATTTCGCACCTGCCTGCAGATATACAGGGTATACATAAGCCTTAAAGAAGAAGCACCCGAATATACCTGATCGCAGGAATGCCCCTGACAGTTCGGAGGCGCTGTGTCCGCACAGCGTCTCCGTTGTCCTACTGTCTGAGGACGCCGGTCATCAGAGCGGCGGCCGAGTTGGGACATTGGCTGGCAGGGGCCTTTCTGGGATCTATGTATATTCTGCTTCTTCGTCCGGCGCATGTGTACCCTGTATACCTGCAGGCACTTACGCAGAGAACTGTCACCGGCGTAAATCGGCGATCCTGGCGAGCACCTCCGCGTCCACAGGGAAGCGGCAGGCTTTCAGACGCTCGGTCTGGCCCAGCACGGTCTCGCAGGTGCGGCGCATCGTCTCTTCCGGGACGAAGATCTCCGGGTACAGCTTGCTGATATAAGCATCGAAGGCAGCCTGGTCTTCGAAGCCCGCCGCGCCGAGGAGGACGTCGCGGTCCTCGGAGGACATTTCGCGGAAGAAGCCGGGCAGGAAGATGCCGCAGGCTTTTCCGTGAGGCATCTTGACGTCGTAGGTCACGATGTAGCTCAGCGCGTGGGGGATGGATGTGCCGGTCTGGGCGATGGCGATGCCGGCGAAGGCGGATGCCCGCATCAGGGCTGCCCGGTCAGCGTCGTCCGCATCTCTCTCCCCGGCGATCACGTCCCGCACGGAGCTCCAGAGCCGCAGGCCGGCGAGGATCGCAGCGCGGCTGTAGACGTCCGACTTCACGCTCTCATAGCTCTCCACCATGTGGGCCAGCGCGTCGACCGCCGTGTTGGTGATCACGGAGCGGGGCGCGCCCTTGAGGTACTTTCCGTCGATCAGCGCGATGTTTCCGAAGATCTTGTGGGGGATCGAGCCCTTGGTCCTTTTCTCATGGCGTGTCAGGACGGAGACCCCGGTCACCTCTGAGCCCGTCCCGCAGGTCGTCGGCACTTCCGCAATGGGGACCGCCTTCGTCGGGACCTTTGCGTCGTAAAGGGTCGAGACGTCCGGCTGCTCCTGTGCCAGCAGAAATGCGATGGCCTTGGCCGCGTCCATCGGCGATCCCCCGCCGATCCCGATGCAGAAGTCCGTACCTTCTTCCTTCCCGTACAGCGCGGCTCTCATCACGGTCTCCACGGACGGATTCTCCTCGATCTCGGAGAAAACGCAGAACGCCTTCCCGGCCTCCCGCAGAGCGTCCTCGACATCGCCGAGCGCGCCGCAGGCGGCGGCGGAGTGCCGTCCCGTCACGATCAGCGCCTTCGATCCGAGCGCGCCAAGTTCCGCGGCGTGCCTGCGGACACAGTCCTGTTCATCGTAAACTCTTACGGGCATATAAAACTGCATTTTTCCCTCCAATCTCTGCATAGCAGTGCCATGTGAAACGACCTCGCAGAGAACCGTCCCCTGCGCGGCCGCGCTCATGCATATACGATGACGGCGATCATTTCGAGAACTTCGTCCGAGCGGTTCGCCATCCCGTGGCCTGTGCCGGCAGGACAGATCGTGACATCGCCCTCCTGCACCGTCACCTCCGTGCCGCCGTCATTATAGATCCCGGTGCCCCGGAGAATGTAGAAGAGCTCCGAGTCCCCCTCGTGGACATGGAATCCGATGCTGCAGCCGGGTTCCAGCGTGATCCTGGAGAAAAGTCTCCCCTTCCCGCAGAGCTCCTCCGGCCCGCTGATGAAGCCGGTCAGCTTCACGGTCCCGTCCCCGCCTCTCATGTGTTCGCGGTATTCGATCTGACAGTCCTGTTTCTTCCTGATCATGGGATCCTCCGTTTCCTGTATAAATACAAAACTTCGTATAACTTTCCTCTCCTACGATTGTATCCCGCCCGGGCGGGATGCGCAATAGGAGGCGGCCATCACGACGATCAGCCGCCAGCCGGCCGCAGTCACACAAACCGCGACATCGTGGCGTGGACCGGGCGGAACAGGAGCAGGCAGATCAGCAGGTTGCTGATGCAGTGCAGGATGTCGTAAGGGATCCCCGCGACCCACCAGGTGAACATCATCACCGGACCGCCGATCGCCAGATACGGCAGAGAGCACATGGCTCCGAACCCCAGGCCGAAGGCAGCCGCCAGTGCCGCGAACGGCGCAGGGCTGACCGTCTCGCCGCGCGCGAGGATCCTGCGGTGCAGGCGGTCTGTCAGGAGGATCAGCAGCGGCCACACGTAGAGATACATGATCACCCAGACGTGGACGCCCCACCAGGCGATCTCCAGGAATGTGAACGCCACTGCCGCGGCGATCACCTTCTTCCCGAAGAAGATCGTGAACATGATCAGGAGAAAAGTGATCAGCTCAACGTTCGGCAGGTTGTCCAGCAGGCGCTTGGAAGCCTCCAGGAGCGCGACCATCATCCCGAGGACGGCCAGATCCCGGACCGTCACCGGAGAGCCATTCACTTCTCGTACACCAGCCGGAAGGCATCGCCGTCCGCGACCGGCTGCGAATCCGCGCCGTACTGGCCGTACTCGCCGTTCACGTAGATGGCCCAGTAGGCCCCGTCCCGGCTGTAGTCCGCCTCCAGTCCGTTGACTGCCTCAATGTAGAGTCCGTACTCGCCGTCCGAAGCCTCGTAGGAGAAGTCCCCCTGTGCGGCGAGCTCGTCCAGGACCTCCCGCAGATAGGCGCTGTCCGTTCTGCCCTCGTAGGTCTTCGACACCGCCTGGTCGTCCACCACTTCCAGGGTGTAGGCCTTGGCGCCGGCGGCCGCCTTCGGGCCGAACGCGGCGTAGATTCCTCCCATGAGAAGAATGGCTGCTGCGATGGCACAGATCGTGAGTACCCATTTCCTGTTCTTCTGCATTTTTTCCCTTCTGTAAACTAATAATCAGGTCTCAGTTACACCGCTGCTCCGCATGTCCCCGGGGTCAGGCCGTAAGCGCGTCGCTCTTGCCGGTATACAGCTGATAGTACCGGCCCTTCTGGGCGATGAGCTCGTCGTGGTTGCCCCGCTCCACGATCCTGCCCTGCTCCAGGACCAGGATCATGTCGCTGTTCCTGATGGTGGAGAGCCGGTGAGCGATGACGAACGTCGTCCGGCCCTTCATCAGCTTATCCATGCCCTCCTGCACGATCTTCTCTGTGCGGGTGTCGATGGAACTGGTCGCCTCGTCCAGGATCAGCACCGGCGGGTTGGCGATAGCCGCCCTCGCGATCGCCAGCAGCTGCCGCTGTCCCTGCGACAGGTTGGCGCCGTCGCCGGTCAGCATCGTGTCATACCCCTGCGGCAGACGCCGGATGAAGCTGTCGGCATTGGCGAGCTTCGCGGCCGCGACGATCTCCTCCTCCGTGGCGTCCAGCTTGCCGAAGCGGATGTTCTCCCGGACTGTGCCGGTGAACAGGTGCGTGTCCTGCAGCACGATGCCGAGGGAGCGCCGCAGGTCCGCCTTACAGATCTTGTTGATGTTGATGTTGTCGTACCGGATCTTGCCGTCCTGAATGTCGTAGAACCGGTTGATCAGGTTGGTGATCGTCGTCTTGCCGGCGCCCGTGGAGCCGACCAGCGCGACCTTCTCGCCGGGTCTCGCGTGGATCACGATATTGTGCAGGACCATCTTGTCATCGTTGTAGCCGAAGTCCACATCGTTGAAGGTGACATCGCCTTCCAGACGCTGGTAGGTGACGGACTGGTCGGACTGCTTGTGGAAGTGCCTCCAGGCCCACTGGCCGGTATGCCTGTCCGTCTCCGTGATCGTTCCGTCCTCTCCGACGGTGCAGTTGACCAGGGTGACATATCCCTCATCGGTCTCCGGCTGCTCGTCCAGCAAGCGGAAGATGCGCTCCGCGCCGGCCAGCGCCATGATAATGCTGTTAAACTGCATGCTCACCTGGTTGATGGGCATGGAGAAGTTCCGGTTGAATGTCAGGAAGCTCGCCAGCGCGCCGACCGTAAAGCCCGCATAGGTATTGAGCGCCAGGAGTCCGCCGACGATCGCGGCCAGCACATAGCTGGCGTTTCCGAGCTGCGCGTTGATGGGGCCTATGATATTGGCATAGCCGTTGGCCCTGTAGGCGCTCTGGTAGAGTGCCTCGTTCAGCTCATCGAACTCCCGGATGGCCTGTGCCTCGTGATTGAAGACTTTGACCACCTTCTGTCCGGTCATCGTCTCCTCGATGAATCCGTTCAGCGCCCCGAGATTCTTCTGCTGCGCGACAAAATTGGTGCCGGACAGTTTTGTCGCCTGGAGCGAACAGAACATCATCACACCCACCATCACGATCGTCAGGATCGTGAGGGGGACACTCAGGACCAGCATCATGGTCAGAATGCTGACGACGGTGATCACGCTGTTGAAGAGCTGCGGAATGCTCTGGCTGACCATCTGCCTGAGCGTATCGATGTCATTGGTGTAGACCGACATGATATCGCCGTGGGCATGTGTATCAAAATAGCGGATCGGCAGCTTCTCCATGTGTTCGAAAAGCTCTCCGCGCAGGCGGTTCAGGGTCCCCTGCACCACCTTCACCATCGTGCGCTGCTGTGTGTAGGCGGCGGCGATCCCGATGAGATAGAAGCCTGCGACGCGCAGGATGGCCCCTGCGAGCGGGCTGTAATCCGGCGAAGGTGTCCCGATCATCGGATCGATATATTGGTCGATCAGGGTCCTCGTGAACATCGTCCCGCGGACATTCGCCAGCACACTTACTATGATGCAGACGAAGACCAGCGCAAACTGATATTTATAGTACTTGAGGACCAGCGACATGATGCGCTTGAAAAGTCCCCACGGGTCCTCCACCTTCGGCATCGGGCGGCCGCGCATGCCTCTGCCGCCGGGCCCGCCGCCGACAAAGACTTTCTCCTGTTTCTGCTTCTTCTTATCCTGATTCTGTGCCATATCTGAAATCCTCAACGCGCATCCGCGCACATGATCACTGCACCTGCTCCTGCCTCACTCTTTTTTATCAAAGTCGGCATCCGCGCCGGCGCCGACCTGCGACTCATACACTTCACGGTAGATCGCGTTGTCCCGCAGCAGCTCGTCGTGCGTCCCGAAGCCGTTCACGCGGCCGTCCTCCATGACGATGATCCGGTCCAGGTCCTTCACGCTGGCGATGCGCTGCGCGATGATCAGCTTGGTCGTATTCGGGATCTCCTCCGCGAAGGCGCGCCGGATCTTTGCGTCCGTCGCCGTGTCGACGGCGCTGGTGGAGTCGTCCAGGATCAGGACCTTGGGCTTCTTCAGAAGCGCCCTCGCGATGCAGAGGCGCTGCTTCTGTCCGCCGGAGACATTGGTGCCGCCCTGCTCGATCTTCGTCTCATAGCCGTCCGGGAACTGCTCGATGAACTCGTCCGCGCAGGCCATGCGGCAGACTCTCTGACAGTCCTCGAGCGTCGCGTCCGGGTCGCCCCAGCGCAGATTCTCAAGAATCGTTCCGGAGAAAAGCACATTCTTCTGCAGCACCACGGACACCTGGTCCCGCAGCACCTCCATGTCATATTCGCGCACGTCGTGTCCGCCCACGAGCACTGCTCCCTGCGTCACGTCATACAGGCGGCTGATCAGGTTCACCAGACTGGACTTGGCGCTGCCGGTGCCTCCGATGATGCCGATACTCTCCCCGCTCCGGATCTCCAGCGAGACGTCCTTCAGGACCGGCTCCCCGCCGCCGGGGCGGTAGGAGAAGTCGACATCCTTGAAAACGATGCTTCCGTCCGGCACCTCCATGATCGGATCCTCCGGATTCGTGAGCGAACTCTTCTCGTTGATGACCTCCGCGATACGCCTTGCGCTGGCCTCCGACATAGTGATCATCACGAAGACCATGGACACCATCATGAGGCTCATCAGAATGTTCATGCAGTAGGTGAGCAGACTCATCAGGTTGCCGGTCGTCAGCTCCTGCGCCACGATCATGTGGGCGCCGAACCAGCTGACCAGCAGGATGCAGCTGTAGACGACGGTGGACATGATGGGGCCGATCACGGCGATGTTCAGCTCCGCCTTGCAGAACATCTCATAGATGTTCTGCGCCGCCTTACGGAACTTTCCGATCTCGTAGTCCTCCCGCACGTAGGCCTTGACGACGCGGATCGCGGAGACGTTCTCCTGCACGCTGGCATTGAGGTCATCGTACCGCTCGAACACCTGCTTGAAGTATCTCGTGGTCCTTCCCATCATCAGCGCGATCACGATGGCCAGGAACACCACGGCGACCAGATAGATGCTGGAGAGCCTGGGGCTGATGCTGATGGACATGATCAGCGCCACGATCATGGAGACCGGCGCGCGCATGGCCATGCGGAGGATCATCTGGAACGCGTTCTGGATATTCGTCACGTCCGTCGTCAGTCTCGTGACAAGGCCGGACGTCGAAAACTTGTCGATATTCGCGAAAGAAAACGTCTGGATATTGTCATACATCGTCTTCCGCAGGTTCCTCGCGAGCCCGGCGCTGGCTCTCGCGCCGAAAATACCGCCCATGACACCGAAGAACAGGCCGCACAGCGCGACGGCGATCATCATGGCGCCGGTCCGCAGGATGAATCCCATATCGTTCCCGTAAATTCCCAGATCCACGATCCTTCCCATCAGGATGGGGATGATCATCTCGCAGATGACCTCCCCGATCATGCAGACGGGCGTCAGGATCGACACCCATTTGAATTCCTTGACCTGTGACAGTATCGTCTTAACCATTCCCAAACCTCTTGCAGATAAAACTTCAGGCAGACCGCCTTTCTTACACAATAAAAAGAACAGACACGCGAAGTGTCTGTTCCACATTATAAAAAAGCTGTCTGTCAATTGTCAACGTTCAGGACGTCCATATCCCGGGTCCCCGCAGAGAACGCGCAGCCTCCGGATCCCCTCGGCGATGATCAGGGCGTGATCGGCGGCGATGCCGTCATTGCGCACGAGCGAATAGCGTCTCTCCGTCAGGAGCCCCGCTCTCCTCTCCTCGCAGCGGATGCCGGCGGCGCCGAGAACTTCTCCGCTCTCCGACAGGATCCGCAGCTGCTCGCCGGAGCCTTCTTCCGTCAGCTCCGGCGTCACCCAGAAGGCGTCCGCCGCGTCATCTCCGGCCTGTACGGGCAGGTCCTCGCCGACCAGCGTCATATAGGCCGTCGTGATGACCCGCCACCTCGGATCCCGGTCCCAGTCCCCCCAGGTGCCGAGCTGGAGCAGAGGCAGGCCCTGCAGGCCTGTCTCCTCCTCCAGTTCCCTGGCCGCGGCCGTTTCCAGATTCTCCTTCATCTCGACGAATCCTCCCGGCAGCGCCAGCGCGCCGATGCTGGGATGATTGCCCCGCCGGATCATGAGCAGACGGAGTGCTCCGGGCACACCGGCCTCCTTCTCCTCCGTGCGGAAGATCAGCATATCCACCGTGTTGGCCGGAGTCTTATATTTGCTCCCGTCATAGGCGTCCAGAAAGGCCTCCAGGGTCAGCCCCTTCGCGTCCTTCTCCTTCGTACCTCTGAAACGCTCGATATCCTGTACAAAACGCATGCTCTTCCTCACTTCCCGGCGATATCAGACAGTATTGAATGCCTCTGCGTATCCCTGTCCAGGTGGACGTCGATCTGCGGGTAAGGGATCTGGATCCCCTCGGCGTCGAAGCGGAGCTTGACCTGCTCATTGACCGCCCAGGTGACGTCGAAGTAGTAGTTCCGGTCGATCCAGAGCCAGGCACCGAGCTCTATGGAGCTGTCCTTCCAGGCATTGACGAAGACCTTCATCTCCTCCCGGCGCACCACGCCGGGCTGGGCCAGCAGGACCTCCCGGATGATCTCCTTGGCCTTCGTCAGGTCCGCGTCGTAGGCGATCCCGAAATTGAATACCAGTTTCCTCTCGTCATTGATGGCGACGTCTGTCACCGTGGTATTGGCCAGTGTGCCGTTCGGGACCGTGATCACCAGATTGTCGATGGTCACCAGTGTCGTATAGACGATGCCGATCATCCGGACCGTTCCGCTGCCGTAGTCCGTGATGATGTAGTCCCCCACCTTGAATGGCCGCATCAGGAGCAGCAGGATCCCGCCGGCCACGTTGGACAGGCTCCCCTGCAGGGACATGCCGATCGCCACGACGCCGGCGCTGATCACCGTCAGCACGGAGGACGTATTGATCCCCAGCTGGGACACGATCAGGAACGCCAGCACCGCGTACAGGATAAAATATACCGCCGAATGCAGGAACCTGGCGATCCCCAGATCCATGTGGCTGCGCTCCGTGATCCTGTCAAGAAGTTTGAGGGCAAACGTGATCAGCTTCTTGCCTACGAACCAGATCAGCAGGGAGATCAGCACATTTTTGACAAGCGTGACCGCCAGCGGTCCGAGCATGTCGATCGTCTTCTCAAGCGTCATTTTTCAAACTCCTGTCACTCTTCAAAAGAAAGGCGCAGCTGCCCCTCGATCTCTTCCCCGCCGCGGTTCTGCCCGCTCGGGGGTTCCGCAGAGCTCTTCTTCGCTTTTCTCTCCGCCCGGAGCGGCGTGTAGTCCCTCTCCACGTAGAAGCAGAGCTCCGACGAAGGGATCCCGAACTTCCCGAGCAGTGTCCGCAGGATCCCGCAGTACTGGCGCATATTGAGGTGCGTCTCCACATACATCCTGGCGTCCGGGATCCGCGCCGGATCGACCAGGCGCGCCGGGTCGGCGCTCAGTTTCGGGCGCCGCTTCCCCATCAGGTCCGGATCCCCGTCCAGGCTCGAGAAGAGGATCGGATCCTGCCGGTTCAGCAGCCCGCAGACCTCGATCAGGATCTGCTTCCAGGTCCCCGCTTCATTCCTCTCTCCGAGAAAACCATAGGATACCGGCCGCAGATTCGACAGGTCCTCCTCGATCGTGTGCGCCACGGAGCTGTCCACGCGGTATTTGGAATAGTCCACGCTGTCCGGCTGCTCCGCAAGAGCCTCCTGCCTGGCGCGGTCCTCCGCGTCCAGCGCGCGCAGCTCCTCCTCCAGACGTTCGATATCCTTTGTGAGCCGACGCAGGAGTTTTCTCGCGTATGCGGCATCCTCCCGCTCTCCCCGCTGGGACAGCGCCTGCGCATGCTCCTGCAGGCGTCCGCGGGTCTCCTCCAGAGAGCGCAGCATCGTCTGCAGCGATCTCTTCAGATTCTTCGCGCGTCTCGGCACGATCCGCGCCACTTCTCCCATGTAAGCGTCATACATGGCCTGCCTCCTGTGCTTCGGCCTCCTGTGTACCGGTCTCCTGTGCAGTGGCCTCCTGTGCTCCGGTCTCCTGTGCGCCGGCCTCCTGTGTGCCGGTTTCCTGTGCACTGGTCTCCTGGGTGCCGGTCTCCTGTGCGCCGATCTCCGCCGCCGCCTGCTCTCTGCCCAGTACGCCGATCCGCATCTCCAGATCCGCCTTCAGGCCGCCGAACAGTGTCTGTCTGCCGCTGTCCACCAGTTTCCACAGGATCCCGTTGAACTTCTTCCGCTCATCCGCCGGCAGCGAGCGCATGGCCTTCACGATATCGTTCGCGGACCGCAGCCCGCTCTTCTGCAGGCCCTCGAGCGTCTTCTCTCCGGACGCGCCGAACAGCGAGAACAGCAGATCCACAAACTGCTCCCGTTCCTCGTCGTTCAATCCGCTGAGCCATACGCGCACCGTGCTGTCCAGGAACTGGCTGGCTTCCGACCGCTCCTCCACCCGGACGAACTTATTCCCGAGGATCTGCCACGAGAGCGCGTCGTGCTGCATGATGCCGGTCTGGCTGCTCCGGATCACTTCATGCGACAGCGAGTTGTTCAGCAGCATTCCGATCACGCCCATCTCCGGCACAAAGCTGCTGACTTTCGGCAGGATCTCCCGGTACCCCTCCGACTCCACGACCTCCTCGCGGAAGCCCGGGCCGTCATTCGAGTAGACCCGCAGGATCCTCTCCCGGATCTCATGGCTGCAGAAAGACGAGGCGTAAATGGCCAGGTTGCCGCCCTTCGAATGTCCTCCCACATAGATCTGCTCCTGCTTCCCCGCAAAATGCTCTTCCAGGTACTCCACAGCCCGCTTCTGGGACGGCGTCTCACGCAGGAAACTGAAGTTGAAATCCTCTTTCCAGCCCACCAGGTTGTCGTCCGTACCCCGGTAAGCCACATAGATCAGCGGCGGTCTCTCCCCTTCCCGGATCCGGAAGATCATCGCCGCGAACTGCTCCTCCCGCTCCTCGTCCACCACATTGACGTAGGAGGACACCGTCAGGTTCCGGAAGCGCTCCGACTGCGCCATCGGCTTCAGAAGCAGCGGCGCATGCCCGATGAAAGACGTCCGCGCCTGCACCTCTTCCTCCGTATGGATCGCAAAATACCGCTCCACCGTCTCCCTGAGCGAATACTCCCGGTCTTCATCAAAGACCCCTTCAAAATCCGTATACGATAGCTCCGACAGCAGCAGGTTGTCCACCTCATTGAACGGATCCGCCTCCAGCGTCAGGTCTCCTCTCCAATCCAGATATGCAAACAGATCTCCCATCTCCGTACCTCTCTGTAATACCTCCGCAGTTCATACGAAAGACAATCCGGGTAAATGTCACATTCCTCTGTCATTTTAACATAAAAAATACGCAGGGGGACGGTTCTCCACGTAAATCCGGTGCATATATCAAACGAACAGCCCTCCCTGTATCCGTGAGAGTCACGATCGCTTCGCGGAGATCCACTTAGACCTGCGCGGCACACCTGCCGGGCAGGTCAGGTGGGTCAGGCCGCTCGCTCAAAGTGTCTCTCACGGACACAGGGAGCCTGTTCATGCGCGTGTACAGGTGCAGGGAACGATTCTCCCGCGGCCACAGTATTTCACTTCAGCCTGCAGATATACAGGGTACACATAAGCCTTAAAGAAGAAGCACCCGAATATACCTGATCGCAGGAAGGCCCCTGACAGTTCGGAGGCGCTGTGTCCGCACAGCGTCTCCGTTGTCCTACTGTCTGAGGACGCCGGTCATCAGAGCGGCGTCCGAGTTGGGACATTGGCTGGCAGGGGCCTTTCTGGGATCTATGTATATTCTGCTGATTCGTCCGGCGCATGTGTACCCTGTATACTTTGCAGGCATGTATGCAAATACTTGAACATCGCGGAGATGGTCATCACTGCACATAAAAACTGCCGCACCGGAAAACTCCGATGCGGCAGTTCAATTCTTTACAGAGATCTATGCGGCAGGGTGAATTACTTCACGCCCATCCAGCCGGAGATGACCATTCTCTGCACTTCGCTGGTGCCCTCGTAGATCTCGGTGATCTTGGCATCACGCATGTAGCGCTCGAAAGGATACTCGCGGGTGTAGCCGTAGCCGCCTACCAGCTGCAGTGCGCGGCGGGTGACGTCGCTGGCTGCCTCAGAGGCGTACAGCTTGCCCATGGCTGCGAGGTGGCTGTAAGGCTCGTGGTCCTGCTTCGCCTGTGCGGCGCGGTAGATCAGAAGTCTGGCAGCGTCCACCTTCGCCTGCATGTCGGCGAGCTGGAACTGGGTGTTCTGGAACTGGCTGATGCGCTTGCCGAACTGGATGCGCTCCTTGGTGTACTTCACGCACTCGTCGATAGCAGCCTGCGCAATGCCGAGAGCCTGTGCGCCGATGCCGATACGGCCGCCGTCCAGGGTCATCATAGCGATCTTGAAGCCCTTGTTGAGCTCGCCGAGGAGGTTCTCCTTCGGAACCTTGCAGTCCTCGAAGACCAGCTCGCAGGTGCTCGAGCCGCGGATACCCATCTTCTTCTCGTGTGCGCCGACGGAGAAGCCGGGGAAGTCTCTCTCCACGATGAAAGCGGAGATGCCGCGGTTGCCGGCTTCCTTGTTGGTCATCGCGAAGACGACGAAGGTGCTGGCATAGCCGGCGTTCGTGATGAAGATCTTGCTGCCGTTGAGCAGCCAGTAATCGCCCTTGTCCTCAGCGACGGTCTTCTGCATGGCAGCGTCCGTGCCTGCGCCGGGCTCGGTCAGACCGAAAGCGCCGAGCTTCTCGCCGGACAGAAGGTCGGGAAGGTATTTCTGCTTCTGCTCCTCGGTGCCGAACTCAGCGATCGGCCAGCAGCAGAGGGAGGTATGTGCGGAAACCATAACGGAGGTCGTTGCGCAGTGCTTTGCAAGCTCTTCGCAGACACCGATATAGTTCAGATAGCTCAGGCCGGCTCCGCCGTACTCCTCGGGGAACGGGATGCCCATCATGCCCATCTCGGCGAGCTTATGCCAGGTCTCCTCGGGGAAACGCTCGTTCTCGTCGACTTCCGCGGCGATGGGGGCGACTTCCTTCTCGGCGAAGTCTTTCAGCATATCCAGGATTTCCTGCTCTTCTTCGTTAAAATGGAAATTCATATATTCCTCCTTTTTGTATTGCCGCACATCGCTGCTGCTTATGCGGCAAAGGCGCGCCGACACACATCCGATGTGCCGGCACGCCGTCCTTCTCTGCCGGTGATTATGCGCGTGCCTTCTTGATCTCCTCTGTCAGGACAGGGAGCACTTCGAACAGGTCGCCCACGACGCCGTAGGTCGCCACGTCAAAGATCGGGGCGTCGGGATCCTTGTTGATCGCGACGATCACATCACTGCCGCTCATGCCGGCAAGATGCTGGATCGCGCCGGAGATACCGCAGGCGATGTAGAGCTTGGGAGCGACGGTCTTGCCGGTCTGGCCGACCTGGTGCGCATGTGCGATCCAGCCCGCATCGACTGCGGCACGGGAGGAGCCCACGACGCCGCCGAGGACATCCGCCAGTGCCTTGACGGGTGCGAAGCCTTCCGGTCCGCCCACGCCGCGGCCGCCGGACACGATGATGTCAGCGCCTTCGAGGTCGACGTTCTCGGCATCCATCTCTTTGATCACTTCGAGGACCTGGGTGCGGATGTCTTCCGCTGCCACATGGATATCCTCGCGGATGATCTCCGCCTTCGCCTCGCCGCCTTCGTTCTTCTTGAAGACGCCGGGACGGACCGTGCCGATCTGCGGACGATGGTCCGGGCACAGGATGGTCGCCATCAGGTTGCCGCCGAACGCAGGACGCGTCCACGCGACGTTGCCGGACTCCTCGTCGATGTCCAGCCCGGTGCAGTCCGCTGTCAGACCGGTCTTCAGTCTGCAGGAGACCCTGGGGCCGAGGTCACGGCCGTTGTTGGTGGCGCCGATCAGCATGCTGGTCGGGCCGTATTTCTCGACAAGTGCGACCAGCGCGTTTGCGTACGCATCGGTCGTGTAGGTCTTGAACTCGGGGCCGTCGATCACATAGACGACATCCGCGCGCTGCGCAGCTTCGTTGATCGCCGCATCCGCGCCGCAGCCGATGACGACCGCGCACAGCTTGCCGCCCTGCTTCGCCGCCAGCTCTCTGCCGGGGGTCAGGAGCTCAATGCCGACGTTCTTCGGATCACCGTTCTCGGTGGTCTCTACAAATACCCATAAATCTTTAGTCTTTGCTTCCATTCTCCTTACCTCCCTCAGATGATCGACGCGTCGCTAAGCAGCGTGAACAGCTTCTTCGCGGAGTCTTCGTTGGTCTCTTCTTTGATCTTGATGCCGCCGGTCTTCTTCTGCGGGACGAAGGTCTTCTTCACGTGCGTGGGCGAGCCCTTGAGGCCGATCCTGGTCACGTCGATCTCCGGGAACGCGTCGTCGCCGAGCACCGGGATCTTCGCGCGGTTCGCCGCGAGTTTCCTCTTGATGGTAGGATAGCGGGGATCCCATGCGGGCTTCGTGAAAGTGACCACGCAGGGCATCTTCACGCCGATGATGGCGGCGCCGTCTTCCATCTCTTTCCTGACCTTGAGCATGTCGCCGTCCAGCTCCGCCTCGAGGCCGTAGGTGACCTGGGGCAGTCCGAGATGCTCGGCGATCTCGGGGCCGACCTGGGCGGTATCGCCGTCGATCGCCTGCTTGCCGCAGAAGATCGCGTCAAACTTCGCGCCTTCGAGCTCCTCGATCTTCTTCACGGCGTTGGACAGGATGTAGCTCGTCGCCAGCGTGTCGCTGCCGCCGAACGTACGTCCGGATACCAGATACGCCTTGTCCGCGGCGATGGAGAGGCACTCTTTCAGAGCGGCCTGCGCCTGCGGCGGTCCCATGGACACGACGACGATCTTCGTGTCGGGATTCTTGTCCTTGATACGCGCAGCTGCTTCCAGAGCATAGCCGTCAAAAGGATTGACGATGCTGGGCACGCCGTCACGGATCAGTGTGTTCTTCACCGGATCGATCTTGATCTCGGTGGTGTCCGGTACCTGCTTGACACATACCAAAATGTTCATAGATACACTTCCCTTCTGTCGAAAACACCTCTTTTTACTTTGTTTTCAATAATCTAAAAACATATAAATAGCTTACCGAAAATAGTGTTTCTTGTCAAACCTTTGGACCGCCGCAAGCGGTGATCTGAACAGATCCGATTGTTCTAAATTCAGAACAAACATACATT
>DFIR01000005.1:16285-37919 GCA_002372815.1 Lachnospiraceae bacterium UBA3692 | reverse complement strand
CCGATCCCCGCGGCAATGGGTAAATTCAGACTATCGATCGCGTCGGAATGGGGGATCCGTACAGCAGTGCACAGCTGCGCGTATACGTCCGGCAGACCGGTCGCCTCGTTGCCGAACAGCAGCGTGTGCGGCTTCTCCGGGACCTGCACATCCTGCAGCAGAATGCTGCCTGTCAGCATGAACGCGAACCGCTCATTCTCCCCGAACCGGGCCAGGTACTGATCGATATCGTCGAAGTATTCCACACGGTGATGGAACAGGGCGCCCATGGACGCGCGCACGGCTTTCGGGTCGAAGACGTCCACCGCCGGGCGCACGATCCCAATGTCCCGGTAGCCGAAACCGGCGGCCGTCCGCAGGATCGTGCCGATGTTGCCGGCGTCGGAGGGCTGCACGAGCACGATGTGGCTGCCCGGCTGCAGCCGGCTCCCGAACTTCTCAAACTCCGCGATGACATAACAGTTGCCTTTGGGCGACAGCACGTTGAAAGGCTTCGCGCTCACCTCCGGGGCGATTCCAAGTTCGCCGCACCGCTGCGCGATCGCCCGGATGCTCTCCGACTGCTCGCAGTCCGGGCTGAAGAAGACGCGCCGCACCAGTTCGGGCCGCATCTTCAGCAGCTCGAATGTCAGCGTCGCCCCGAGTGTATAGGAATAGGCGCCGTCGCGCCTGTATCTGCTGATCTTCACCACACCTCCAGCCGGTCCTCCGGCGCAAGATACATGCCGTCCCCGGGCTGTACATCGTACGTCTCGTAGAACGGTTCAAACTGCTGCACCACCGCATTGATCCGCAGATACGCGAGCGGGTGGCTGTCCTGCGTGATCAGGTAATACTCCGTCTCCGAAGTGCTGATCGAATGCCAGGTCTCCGCATAGCTCTCAAAGAAGCGCTTATAATCGAAGTCCTCCTGCCCGGCCGCGATCCGCAGGACACATTTGAATCCGACCAGATCCGCGATCGCCTCCGCCTCGACGAGCGTGCCGCTGCAGCTGACGCCCTCGAAAGGATAGATCCCGTCGTAATAATCGACCAGCTTCTGCGCGCGCGCCCGGAAGGCCTCCGCGTCCTCCTCCGTCCACCAGTCGTGGAAGTTGCCCTTCTCGTCGAACTGGCGTCCCGAGGAGTCGAATGCGTGCGAGATCTCGTGGCCCACGGTGTCACCGACCGAAGCCAGGAGGTCCTCCAGCTCCATCCCGCTGTGGTAGAAGGAGCCGCCCAGGATCCCCGCACAGATCGTCACCGAGTTGTCGGAGGGATCGTAGAAGGCGTTGACCGTCTGCGGGGAGGCGCCCCAGATCCGGCGGTCCACCTCCGTGCCGAGCTTCTTCTGCTCCGACTGCAGGATGTAGGTGCCCATCTCCTCCTGGGCCGAGATCAGGCTCCCGCCTTCCGACGCGGGCGTGATCTGCAGGCCGCTGTCGTCCTCCCAGACGTCCGGCTTCGCGATGCGCAGCTGCAGGGAGGACAGCTTCCTGAGCGCCTCCTGCTTGGTGGCGTCGGACAGGAAGGGCGCTTCCTCCAGGATCCCGCGGTACTCGCCGCGGATCATCTCCACGATCTCCGTGACCTCTTCCTTCATCTCGTCGGTGACGTATGCCGCCGTGTAGACGCGTCCCAGCTGCATCGGCAGGAACTCGTCCACCGCGTGACTTGCGGCCGTCGCGTCGTCGATCATTCCCTCCGCCCCGTTGATGCCGTTCAGGACCTCCGCTTTCTTCTCGTAGCAGTCGCGGTCGAGCCAGTCAGCGTAATCCATGAGGCAGGTGACCAGCAGGTAGTCCTTCATGCGCTGCAGGTTCGCGCGGTTGTAGAGGCGGCCCATCGCCCGCAGCCAGGACGGCTCCGTCACGATGTAGGAGTCCGCCTTCTCAAAGCCGTGGGCTGAGAGGATCTCCAGGATCGGGAAGGCCCCGGCCTCCTCCGCCAGCTGCAGCATCGTGCGCGGATTGTTCTGCCGCGCCGTCGCGTCCTCGGCGTTGTTCTCCTCGGTCGTCATGATGTAGGGCGCCATGTCTTTTTCAAAGGAGAAGCAGTTGTCGAGCGCCTGCTCGGCTTCACTGTCCGTGTAGCCGATCTTCGTGAGCAGGAACCGCCCCAGTTCGCTGTAGTAAGGCTCGTATTTCCAGTCGCCGTAGTCCATCATCCGGTAGTACATCGAGTCCCCGAACAGGACCTGGCAGGGATCGATGTAGACCGCGTAGTGCTCCGCGTCGTTCAGGTCGCTGGCGACGTAGCAGGAGGCCAGCTCCTCGACGGAGATCACCGTCAGCGGCTGCGCGAGAAAATCCGTCAGCGCATCGACCGAGTCCGCCGCCTGCAGCGGCGCGAGAAGCTCCTGCAGGTCCCGGATGCTCCGCTCGCTGCGGCCGTCCCAGTCCAGCCACAGCTCATGGTACGTACGCACCAGGTCCAGGTCGTGCTGCAGGGCGGGGTCCTTCTTCGTGAGCTGCTCCGCGTCTCCGTCCTCCACGTCCGTGAGCAGCGCGATGATCTCCCGGTCCACCTCCATCTGCCGCTCGGTGAACATGTCGTAGGAGCTGTATCCCTCCGGGATCTCGTGGGACAGGGACCACTCACGGTTCGCGTAAATGGCGAAGTCCTCCCGCGCGTCCGGCTCGTCCACATACTCCATTACCTGCCGGAGGGAGGAGTCCATCCACGGGTAGATCTCCCCGTCCCTGTTATGGCCGGGGTCCTCCGCGAGGATCTCCTCGTCGTCCGTGAGGTCGGGCTCCTGCGCCTCTTCCGCGTCATAGACCTGCTCCGCGCCATGCCCCTGTCCCGGCAGGGCCGGGGAAGCGCAGCCTGCCAGCACCGCTGCCGCGAGGAGCAGCGCCATCAGTGCCGCGGGAAGATTTTTGATGCCGGATCGTCTATTCATATCGTTTTTCCTCAGATCTCATACAAGTCTCTGTATTTCGTCTCCAGATAATCGAGGAAGTCGTCCGCCGTGAGCTCCCTGCCGGTGATCTCCCGGATCCACTCGTGAGGCGCGAGGCGGTTCGCTCTTCTGAAAATATTCTCCGCCATCCAGCCATTCAGGGCGGCGAAATCTCCGGACGCCACGACCTGGTCGAGATCCAGCTCGTTCTTCAGGCGGTTGTAATACATCGCGTTGTACATGTTGCCGACGGCATAGGTGGGAAAATATCCGAACCCGGACGACCAGTGCACGTCCTGCAGGCATCCCGTCCGGTCGTTCTCCGGCTCGATGCCCAGGTACTCGCGGTATTTCTCGTTCCACAGGCGGGGCACGTCGTCGATGGAGGCCTCGCCGCTCACCAGCGCCTTCTCGATCTCATACCGGATGATGATGTGGAAGGTGTAGGTGAACTCATCCGCCTCGGTCCGGATCAGGGACGGCTGCACGACGTTCAGCGCCTCGTACAGCTCCCGCTCGGACACGTCCCGCATGACCTCCGGGAAGATCTCGCACACGCCCGGATAGATCCGGTGGACGAACGCCTCCGACCGGCCGATCCGGTTCTCGTAGAAGCGGGAGACGGACTCGTGCATGGCCATCGTCTTGCCGCTGTCGATGAAGTGCTCCCAGTCCTCTTTGGGCTGCAGCATCTCGAACAGGGCGTGCCCGGTCTCGTGGATGATGGAGTACATGCTGGACGCGAAGGCATCCTCGTGATAGTGGGTCGTGATGCGCACGTCATTCGGGGCCATCCAGTCCGTGAACGGGTGCTCCGTCGTGGTGAAGGCGCCCCGCTGGAGGTCGTACTGCAGCACGTCCAGCAGATATCTGGCCATGCGCTCCTGGGCCTCATCCGTGACCTTCCGGGATAGGAAATCCGTGCGGATCTTCTTCGGGCTCGCCAGGATCTGCTTCATCAGCGGCAGGAGCCGCTCCTTGCAGGCCCCGAACAGCGCATCCAGGTCCTCTGTCGTGATCCCGCGCTCGTAATCGTCCAGCAGCTGGTCATAGACAGATGCCGCCGGTGCCGACGGATCCTCGGGCTCGCGCAGGGAGACCTCCTCACGGTTCACCGCCAGCACCTCGCGCAGCGACGGCGCGAAAAGGGAGAAGTCCGACGCCTGCTTCGCCTCGATCCAGCGCACATAGGCCCGGTTCATGACCGTCGAGAAGCTGTGCATCTTCTCGGGCGTGATGTTCTTCGTGTGCAGATACTCCCTGTGGAGCTGCCGCGCCAGCACGGCGTCGGCCTCCTCCAGCTCGTCCCTGTGGGCGTAGAGATACTCCCCGGCCTCGATGAAGGCGGGATCCTTCTTCAGCTTGAACCCCTCGTTGCTGAGATAGGCGATCAGGTCGCCCTGCTGCTCCATCGCCTTCGGCGGGCAGATCGTCTCCAGGTCGAAATTCAGCACGTGGCAGGCGTGCTCATACTTCTGTGCCGTCGTCAGTGTCTGCTGCACGGTCTGCAGCATCTCCGCGGTCTTCTGTGTCATGCTTCTGCTGTCCTTTCCCGGCGGTCCCGTGCGGGATGCGCCTTATTTTTTATGCACTTAATGATACCAGTTGGCGGTCCCAAAAACAATTCCCGCCGTCTCCCCGTCCGTCCGGAGCCGCACGCAGCCCTTCTCCGCCGTGGTCCAGATCACGGAACCGTCCTGCCGCAGCCTCTTCACCGTCTCCGGTGCGGGGTGCCCGTACAGGTTGTCCCGCCCGCAGGAGATCACCGCGATCTGCGCGTCGATCACCGAGAGCCACGCCTCGCCCGTCGCGAACCGGGAACCGTGATGCGCCGCCTTCAGGCAGGTCAGGCGGGCCGCTGCCGCGCAGAGATCCGGCCGGCTGCGGATGTATTCCAGGCATGTCTCCTCCCCGTCCCGCTCCAGGTCCCCCGTCAGCAGGCAGGAGAAATCCCTGTACTGCGCGAGCAGGACCGTCGAGCCGGCATTCGTGCTCTCATAGGCGCCGCCGGGTTCCGGGTGCAGGCAGGTCAGCAGGAGGTCCCCGGCGGAGAGCGTGTCCCCCCGGGCGAGCCGCCGCACCGGGATCCCTTTGATCAGTGCTGTCTCCTCGAGGGCCCGGTATTGCTCCGTCCGCAGAGATTCGTCCAGATCCGGCAGCAGGAGCACACCCACCTCCAGCCCGTTCGGGAGTACCGCCGAGCCGTCCTCCCGCTCCGGGATCGGCCCCTCCGCCCCTTCCAGGATCGTCAGCATCCCGTTGCAGTGGTCCAGGTCCGGATGCGTCAGGACCACCGCGTCGAGCCTCCTGACGCCTTCCGTGCGGAGGAAAGGCAGGAGGACCGTCTCCCCGATCTCCCCGGCGGAGGAGCTCCCCCCGTCGATCAGCACAGTGACATCCCCGGTCCGCAGCAGGATCCCGTCCCCCTGCCCGACATCGAGAAAATCGATCTCCATCCCCCGCACCGGCATCCGCACAAAGAGAGCGCAGAGCGCGGCCGCCAGAAGCACGGCGCTGCGGAGGACGAGGTGCATGTGCCGTCTCCGGGCATGCTCTTCTCTCCGCGCCTGCATCTCCGGCACCGCCTGCAGGAGGAGCAGCATACCGTATCCCCCCGTCTGCACCAGGCCGGGCCGCCCGGTGATCACCGCATAACCGGGCAGTCTGGCCAGGAACAGGGACAGGGCCGACATGCCCCGCAGGACGAGCTCCGCGGGGAGGGCCGCTGCGCGGGCTGTCAGCATGAGCGCCGTGCAGACCGGGAGGAAGAAGCTGTCTCCTGCCGCGCCTTGCGCGCCCTGTGCGCCCAGAATGTCCGCCAGGAGGTTGGATACCGCCGCCGGCAGAAGCGCCGCTCCGCCGGACAGGACCACGATCGTGACCGCCGGCACCGCCAGCAGGTACATGCCGGTGCTGTACACGGAGAGCATGCCCGCGGTTCGCATCTGGAGCGGAAGGACTGCCAGAGGCACAGCCGCCGCGGTCTGCACGCGGTTCCTCGCGGCCGGCACCAGGATCGCCGCCGCCAGCACCGCCGTCACAGAATAGAGAAAACCGTCATACAGAAGATACAGGGGCTGCTGCCAGAGAAGGAGGAACACCGCCAGCGCCGTGCCGGTGAGCAGGTCGGGGGTGCGCCGGACCATCCTTGCCGTCATCCGGTACGCGAACATCATCGCTGCGCGCGCGACGGCCACCCCGCCGCCGGTCATCTGCGCGTACAGGAGCACGGCCGCGCCTGCCGCTGCCGATGCCGCCCACACCGGCAGCCCTCTCTTCCGGAGCAATGAAAAAAGAGCCGTCCCCAGAAGCGCGATCTGCAGGGAGGAGACCCCAAGCAGCCTGAACAGGCCGACCCCTTCAAAGAGGTCTCTCTGCATGGGTTCCCCGCAGCGCTCTCCGAGGAGCACAGCTCTCACAAGTGCCGCTTCCTTTGATGAAACGCACTGGCCGACGCATTCCGACAGGAAGGCACGAAGGCGTGCCAGTCCGTCTCTCAGCGGGTAATATGTATCGGTCGCTTCCGTGATCCGGGCATTTCTCATGCGGAAGCTGTATCCGAGGATCCGATAGTAAAGGGAGGCGTCGAACTGTCCGGGATTCGTCGCTCCGGCGAACCGCCGGCAGCGTCCCTTCACAGTGACCGTCTGTCCGATGCGGAGACCTCCGTTCGGCGCCGCGTCTGCACCGCTGTCTCCGTCTCTGCTCTGCCGCCCCCGGATCTCACACAGGATCTTTCCTCCGGGGTCTGTTTCCCTGCCTTCCGGCAGCACCCGCACCGACACCGCACGGATCGTCAGCCGCCAGCTGTTCTCCTCCGTGCCGGATCTCTCGATCTTCTCGATCCTCCCGTCCGCCTCCGCAAGTCTCCCGTCGGGGACCGAAGGGGCCTCCGGGGGGCAGACCGCGAGCAGGATCCGCACCGTCAGTACAAACAGGAGCACTGCCGCACACAGCGGCCTGCGCAATCGCATCCCTCCTCTCCGGCTGTGCCGCCGCACAGCGTCCGGGACCGCACATCCTCCTCTGCAGGGTGCACGGTCTTACTCTTCTCCGTCCTCCTCGCTGTCGGAAGTGATCGTGCTGCCCACGGTCCCCTTCACGAGCGTCAGGTCCCTGCGGAACGTCGTATTCAGGGACACGCTGTCCATGAAGACCGTCTTCTGCTCCCCTTCCACCGTGATCTGCACCTGCGTCACGGAAGGAAGTTCCGTCAGGGAATCGACCAGCGAATAGATCGCCACCGCCGGCGTCACGTCATAAGGCTGTTCCAGGAACCCTTTGTCCAGGTTCACATAGCAGATGTCGCCGCGCGTCTGGACGCTGATGATCTTCGTCTCCGGATTCAGCGTCGGATGCGCGTACTCGCTGTCCGTGCCGAGCAGGACCTGCTCCACGATCATCCTCTCGCGGGGGAAATTGCTGTTGTAGAAGACGTTCCGCCACGTATTGACCAGCGCCTTCCCCTCTTCATCGGCAAAATACAGGTGCACCCGCACCTTCTCATACCCGCGCATCTCCGTGCCGGTATTGAATATGAAATCCGTCGGCTTCATGGCGCCGATCTTCGTGCCGTTCTCGTCGCAGATCGGCTCATCCCCGGCGCGGATCTGCACCTCCTGCACGCCTTCCACTTCTCCCAGCGTGCAGACGATGGCCGTCCTCGCCAGCGCCTCCCGCACGACCTCCTGGTCGTTGTAGTCCTTGCTGAAATACAGGGTCAGCGTGCCGGATTCGCTCAGGTCCGTCTTCTCCAGCGAGAAGCCGCTGATCGGGGCCACCCATCCGGTCTCCTCCCCCGCCTGCGACAGGCGCGTGATCAGCTCGTCCACCCGTCCTACCGCGGATTCCGTCTCCGTGCTGTATTCGGTGCTGACGATCCCGCTCCCCTTGCTGTTGAGGTAGTAGACCGTAAAAGTGGTCGCTTTCTTCCTGTCGCCGCAGGCAGTGACCAGAAAGCAGAGCGCGACGAGCAGTGCCGCGGCGGCCAGCTGCGGCATCCTCCTGCAGGCGCGGCCCCTGCCGGCCCGCTCTGCCCGTACTCTCTCCTGTCTTCTCTCCGTCACTGTCATCCTCCGGACATCCGGCCGTCTCCCTCCCCGGGAGGATCAGCCTCTGCGGTTCGTTCTTCCTTTGCCTGTGCGGCGCGCTCTGCCGTCACTGCTTCCGGCCGCGCCCACGGTGGGCATCACGTTTCCTGCCCCTGTCTTCTTCACATTCTTTGCAGCCGTGCCGCTCTTACTGGCGGTCCTCCCGGCTGTGCTGCCGGCACTGCTGCCCGTCCTGGCCTTGCCGGCTGCGGCGGTCTTCCCGGCGGCGGTCCTTCCGGCTGCCGTGCCGGACGCGCGTCTCCCTGCGGAGACTGCCGTCGTGCTCCTGCCTGCGGAGGAGGCTGCGGCCGTGCCTTTTGTGCTCCTGCCTGCGGAGGCGGTCCTGCCGCTCTTCTTTTTCGAGGAGGCTGCACTGCTGCGTCTGCCCCTGCCCCCGAAAATGCTCTGCAGGAAGCCCGTTCTGCGGGCCGGCGCCCGTCTTCCGGAACGTCTGCTGTTCTCCGCTGTCGCGGCTGCCGGCTGCTCGACGTACAGGATCGGGATCTTCATGATGAAGGTCGTGCCTACGCCGAGGCGGCTCTGGACTTCCAGGGTGCCGTGGTGCTGCAGCACGACGCTGCGCGCGATCGAAAGGCCCAGGCCTGTGCCGCCGACCGCCCTCGAGCGGCTCTTGTCCACCCGGTAGAATCTGTCAAAGATCTGCGGCAGCGACTCCTCCGGAATGCCGATGCCGGTATCCGCCACCGAAATGGAGAAATTCCGCAGGCCCGCATCGATCGTGACCGTGACCGAGCCGCCGTCGCGGTTGTATTTGACCGCGTTCTCGACGAGGTTGGTGATGACCATGGCCATCTTGGTCTCGTCCAGCTCCGCGTCGACCTGCCGCTCGCTGATCAGCGTCAGCTCGATGCCGCGCGCTCTGGCCTGCGGGTGTACGCGGCCGAGGACCTCCTCGACCATCTTGTTGACGTCCACGTTCGCGATGTTGAGCTCCGCGTCCTTCCTGTCCATCCGGACCAGGGTCAGGAGCTCGGAGATGATCTTGTTCTCGCGGTCGATCTCGTTGGCGATATCCTGCAGGAACTCCCGGTACATCTCCGGGGAGGCGTTCTCCTCCATGAGCAGGGAGTCCGCCAGGACTTTCATCGAGGTCATGGGCGTCTTCAGCTCGTGGGAGACGTTCGAGACGAATTCCTGGCGGGAGGCGTCCAGGGCGTTGGCCCTGCGCAGCACCTGGTTGAAGGCGTCCGCGATGTGCTCCGTCTCCACCATGGCGGGCGCCTGGACGGGATCACTGGAGAATCCCATGCGGACCGCGCCGATGTCCCGGGACAGCTTCTCAAAGGGCTGCACGAACAGGGAGGAAATGAGCAGTGCCAGCGAAAAAACAAGCAGCACCATCACGAGCTCCATCTTCAGCGCCTTCCGGCCCAGGATCTCCTGCGTGCTGCGGATGGATGCCGTCGAGACGCTCGCGAGCATGACGCCCCGCACGTCGCTCCGGCCTTCGCCCTCTCCGCCGCTGTCGCTCTCCTCCCCGCCGTCCTGCTCCGGCAGGGCCGTCCCGGCCTCTCCTCTGAGCAGGTCCGCCGATGTGTGCGTGTCCTGGGAGGTCTCCTCCATCGAGTCCGTCGCGATGATGGGCGTGACCGATTCGATGTATCCGTCGCTGTTGTCGTAGCGGGAATAGGCGCCGCCGCCTCCGCCGGTCAGGCAGGCGATGACGTCCTCCGAGACGATCGTCTTGCCCTCTGAGACGGAATAAGTGTCCTTGATCACCCGCAGGTGGTCGTTTATGACGAGCAGCCGCCCGTCATAGAGCACAGAAAATTCGGCGAGCTCCGCGTTGATCAGCGCGGAGGACTCACCGTCCATATACCCTGAATTGACCAGGTGGTTGGCGAGGGAGCGCAGCTGGGAGCGGACCTCCTCCATGCGCACCTCGACCGCTCTTTTTTCGTAATCCCGCATGATCGCCATGTGCAGGACCATGCTGGGAATGATCCCCACCAGAAAGGTGATGATGAAAACACGCATGCGGAGACTGCGCAGGTTGAAATACTTGCGCAGCGTCTCGAGAAGTCCTCCGATCATTTCACCGAGGCCTTCCCGCTCCGGACGCTCAGGACGCTCGTCTCTCATTTCTGTCTGAAGTAGTAGCCGACGCCCCATTTCGTCTGGACGAATTTGGGCTCAGACGCATTGGGTTCGATCTTCTCGCGGAGCCTTCGGATGTGCACGTCGACCGTGCGGACGTCGCCGGGGTAATCCTTGCCCCAGACCAGCTGCAGCAGCATCGTGCGGCTGTAGACCTTGCCCGGATGCGTCGCGAGGAGCTCCAGAAGCTCGAATTCCTTGGACGTCAGGTTGATCTCTCTGTCGGAGACGGAGACCCTGCGGTTGTCGAGATCCATGCGGAGCTCGCCGCTCTCGAGGATCCGCTCCTCTTCCTCTTCCTGTTCCCTTCTTCCCGCGGAGACGCGGCGCATGATCGCCTTGATCCTGGCCTTGACCACGAGAATGTTGAAAGGCTTGGTGATGTAGTCATCCGCCCCGTAGTCGAGTCCCAGGATCTTGTCCATGTCCTCGCCCTTGGCGGTGAGCATGATCACGGGCACGCTCGAGAACTCGCGCACCTGCTGCAGGACTTCAAAACCGGAAAGACCGGGGAGCATGACGTCGAGCAGGATCACGTCGTACGCGGTCTTCTTCGCCATCTCGACGGCCTCTTCGCCGTCATATGCGCAGTCGACCTCATATCCGTCCTGCACCAGGCTGAAACGCAGTCCTTTTACGATCAGCTTCTCATCATCCACTACCAGAACCTTTGTTGCCATTGTCTTTCCTCTCAAATGAATACTGTATAACTATGTGCCGCGGCCATATGCTCAGGGACCTCCGACCGTGATCCGGTCCCGCAGGCGTTCGAAACTCGTCTCCCCGATCCCGGGTACGTTCTTGAGATCCTCCACATCACTGAAACCGCCGCATTCCTCGCGATACGCGATGATCGCCCCGGCCTTCGTCCCGCCGATCCCCGGCAGTGTCTCCAGCTGTGACGCATCCGCGGTATTGATGTTCACCAAGGGCGTTCCGTCCGGACCGGACGCGCCGCCCGTTCTGCCGCCTTCCCGGAGCCGCTCCGCCTCTTCCTTCGTCGGAAACTCCAGCTTCTGCCCGTCCGTCAGCGGAGAAGCCAGATTTACATAGGAAGGGTCCGCATCGTCCGCAAATCCTTCCGCCGCCTCGAGCGCGTCGCAGGCCCTCGCATCCGCCGGAAGCCTGTAGACCCCCGGCCTGTGCACGGCCCCGCACACGAAAACACAGATGCTGTCCGCCTCCGCCTCCTCTTCGGACACGGAAACGGTCACAGGCGTGTTCCCGGAAACGGGCTCCTCCGACACGCGGCTCTCCTGCGCACTGACAGTGAGCACTTCCCTCACGGGAAGCGTGCACCCGGCTGCCGCAGCACTCCACCCGAAGATGACCGCCGCAAGCACCGTCCCCCGGATTGCCCTCCGGAAATTTATGAATATTTTCATCATAGCGCTGCCTCCTCTATGTCGGAGACTCCGCTGTGCGCTGCTTCTATTCTAAACAGTTTTGTAACATTTTACAAGCAAATGTTATTATTTACGTCTCACACAGGGGACGGTTCGCAGCTCCGCTGCGTTGCACACACATGAACAGCCATCCTGTGTCCGTGAAGCGATCGTGGGACTCACGGATACAGGATGACTGTTCATGCGGGGCAGGCGCCGGATTTACGCGGAGAACCGGCCCAATGCCATTAAGATAACATGCCGGTCCAGACGCGACATGCTGATGAAGTACACCGCGCTCTGCGAAATTCCCGGCACATGAATGTCTATTTCGCTTATAAATGCGGATGCACTGACCCAAAGCGAATGGTGAACGGAAACTCTTCGTTTTCAAATGTAAATGGCACAGATCAAAGCGAGTGTCGAAGGGTAACTTTTCGCTTTCAACTGAAAATGCCCCGGACTAAAGCGAGTTCCGAGCCTTAGAGGACCTTGAAAACTCGCTTTGGGAAGATGGTTTTAGAAAGTAAAGCGAGTTTGATATGACAAACGCTCGCTTTGCCCGACCAAGATTCTCTTTCAAAGCGAATTGACTACGTCAGGCACTCGCTTTCTTTTATGAAATTCTCATTGAAAGCGAAACGGCGCAACTGTGAGATGCCCCCCTGCGTAAACTTGTCACTCCCGGATACTCTCGCGAAGGAGCCTCAGAGCTTCATCGATCTCATCCTTAGAGATGGTGAGCGGCGGCAGGAAGCGGATCACGTTGGGGCCGGCGTTGATGAAGATCACGCCGCGGTCCATGGCGCGGGCGATGATGCCGCCGACGGTTCCTTCGAATTCCAGGCCCTGCATGAGGCCGCGGCCGCGGTGGTCGATGATCTCGGGATAGTCCGCGGCGAGTTCCTCCAGCCGGTCGTAGAGGTAGGCGCCGGTCTCCGCGGCGCGGGCGGGGATCTGCTCACGCTCGTAGATGTCCAGCACCGCATTGATGGCAGCTGTCGCGAGAGGGTTGCCGCCGTAGGTCGTGCCGTGATCGCCGGCGGTCAGGGAGTGCTGCGCCACGTGCTCTGTCAGGAGGAAGGCTCCGACGGGAATGCCGCAGCCAAGTGCCTTCGCGGTCGTCAGGATGTCCGGGCGGATCCCGTACTTCTGCCACGCGAACATATAGCCCGTGCGTCCCATGCCGCACTGCACCTCGTCGAAGATGAGCAGGATGTCCCGCTCGTCGCAGATCTTCCGCAGCGCGCGCAGGAAGGATTCCTCCGCGGGATAGATCCCGCCTTCGCCCTGCACGGTCTCCACGATGATGGCGCAGGTCCTGTCGGAGAACACCGCCTCCACGCTTGCAAGGTCATTGATCTTCGCGAAGCGGGCGTTGGCCGGCATCGTGCCGAAAGGCGCACGGTAGCTTTCCTTGCCCGTCACCGCGAGCGCACCGTAGGTGCGTCCGTGGAAGGAGTGGTCCATCGCGATGATCTCGTGATCGCCGGCGCCGTCCTTGAGCCAGGCGTACTTGACCGCCGCCTTCAGCGCGCCCTCGATGGCCTCCGCGCCGCTGTTGGTGAAGAAGACGCGGTCCATCCCGGACACTTCCTTCAGCCTGTGCGCCGCCCGGATCGCCGGTTCATTGTAAAAATAATTGGAGGTATGGATCACCTTGTCGATCTGTGCCTTCAGGGCGTCATTGAACTCCTGATTGCCGTACCCGAGGGCGAAGACGCCGATTCCCGACATCATGTCGAGGTACTTTTTCCCGTCTGTGTCGTACAGGAAGCAGCCTTCCCCGCGGTCCAGGACCACCTGGTATCTGTTATAGGTGTGGAGCAGGTCCCGCTCCGCCTGTGCGATCATCTCCTGCATGGACGCCATGATCATTCCTCCTTCTGCTCCGCCGCGGCGTCCGCGGCGAAGGTATCTTCCTTCATGTGGAACACCGTTCCGATGCCTCTGTTGGTGAAGAACTCCAGGAGCATGCTGTGCGGGATCCTCCCGTCCAGGATATGCACCCTGTGCACGCCGCCGCGGACGGCGTCCGTGCAGTTGGACAGCTTCGGCAGCATGCCGCCGCCGATGAGGCCGCCCTTGATGAGCTCCTCCGCCTCGGAGACGGTGATGCGCGAGACGAACGTGCTCTCGTCGTGGATGTCCCGGTAGAGGCCGGCGATGTCGGTCAGGTACACCAGCTTGTCCGCGCCGACCGCCTTCGCGATCGCGCAGGCCGCCTCGTCCGCGTTGATGTTGAAGGTGTCATAGTTCTCGTCCATGCCGACCGGAGCGACGATGGGCAGGTAGTCGTTGTCCAGGAGATCGTAGAGGATCTTCGGGCGGACCTTGACGACCTCGCCGACGTAGCCGATGTCCTGGCCGTCCGCGGAGAGACGCTTCTTCACTTCCAGGAGCTTGCCGTCCTTGCCGCTGATGCCGACTGCCTTGACGCCGAGCTCCTCCACCATGCGAACCAGGCTCTTGCTCACGCGGCCGAGGACCATCTCGGCGATCTCCATCGTCTCCTCGTCCGTGACGCGGAGGCCGCCGATGAACTGCGCCTCCTTGCCGCTCTTCGCGACCCAGCGGCTGATCTCCTTGCCGCCGCCGTGGACGATGATCGGCTTGAAGCCGACCAGCTTCAGCAGCGTCACGTCCTTGATGACGCTCTTCTGCAGCTCCTCGTTGCTCATCGCGCTGCCGCCGTACTTGACCACGACGATCTTGCGGTTGAATTTCTGTATATAGGGCAGGGCCTCGATCAGGACCTGCGCTTTCTGCTGCGCTTCGTACTGTTCTCTGTTCAGATGCGGTTCCATTCTGCTCCTTCCGCCGTCAGGTCTTGCAAATAATTGCATATTTATGCGCCGTTTCAGTTCATTTATCATAATCCCCGCCGCCGGAAAAGGCAACAGGAAACTGCGTGTCTTTCAGGAAGGAGCCGACGATCAGCAGGATCACGACGCCGATCGGCGCCGCCGCGATGATCGAGACGGACTGCAGGCTGTACATCGAATCCTCCGCGTACAGGAGCGCGATGGGCAGCAGGATGAAGAGGATGGCCCAGTAGATGCGCACCTTTTTGCCGGGTTCTTCGCCGGCACGGAGGTGCCGGTAGGAATAGGCGGACACCACCATCGTGATCGAGTCGAAGGTCGTTGCATAAAAGGCGATCATCGCGATCACCAGCAGGAAGAGCGCCAGCTTCGGCAGCGGCAGGGTCTTCAGCACCAGCAGGATCGCCTCCGTGTAGCTGCCGCCGGACGCGAGCACGCCCGTCACGTCCAGGCCGTGCCGCAGCTGCTGGGCCATCCCGTAGTTCCCGAGGATGATGAAGGAAGTAAAGGTCCCGGCCAGCCCCCATCCGTAGCCGCCGAGGATCGTCTGCTTCACGGTGCGCCCCCGGCTGATGGTCCCGATGAAGAAGGGCGTCGCGACGCACCACACCATCCAGTAGGCCCAGTAATAAACGGTCCAGTTCTGCGGAAAGGAAGTCTCGCGCAGCGGATCCATCCAGGTGGAGAGCCCGACGAAATTCTGGACCATGTTCCCGAGGGCCGAGAAGCCGGTCTCCAGAATGTACCGCGCCTCCCCGCCGCCGATGAGGACGTAGCCGAGCAGGACGAAGAACAGGTAGGCGCAGCCCGCCGCCAGCTTCTGCACGCCCTTCATGCCGAACCAGATGGCACAGGTGTAGACCGCCGCGATGACCAGCAGGACGCCGATCGTGAAGACGCGGCTTCCGGCCAGCTGCGCCGGCAGTCCGAATATCTCCGCGGCCGCGGCGCTCAGGAGCGGCGTCGCCAGGGAGAAGGTCGTCGCCGTCCCCGCGAGCAGCGAGAACACCGCCAGCAGGTCGATCACCTTCCCGGCCGCGCCGTCGATGTGCCTGCCCAGGAGCGGCCGGCAGGCCTCCGAGAATTTCTGCCGGTCACGGCCCTTCACGTGCAGCATGTATCCGAAGGCGGCCGCGAGCGCGATGTAGAAGCACCACGCGATCGGCCCCCAGTGGAACAGCGGATAGGTCGAGGCCCACTTCTGGATCCCGCCCATCTCCGCGATGTGCGGCTCCTCCGCGTAGAGCATCCACTCGCAGAGGGAATAGAACAGCACGTCCGCCGCCATGGTGGAGGTGAAGATCATGCTCCCCCACTGAAAGCCGCTGTACTGCGGCCGGTCGCCGGGCCTGCCCAGCAGGATCTTCCCTCTCTCCGAAAAGGCGATGTACATCGTGACCCCGAAGATGCCCGTCCCCAGCAGCGCGTAGTACAGCCCGCAGGTGTCCCCGAGGAAGCAGCGCAGCATGTGCAGCACATTCGCCGACCCCTCCGGCGCCGCGATGAAGGTGACGCACAGCCCCGCCACGAGCAGCAGCGGCACGAACATCAGCAGTGTGTCGGTCTCGTACCGGACGTCCTTCCGGGCAGTGGCTTCCGCATGGTTCCTTGTTTTTTCTTTCATCAGCCAGACCTCTCTTCGCAGTAAGACCTCAGATCCGGATCCCGTATCTCTCCGCCAGCAGGTCCCTGTAGGAAGGGTCCTCCGCTGCCAGCTCGTGAAGGTCGTCGATCTCCGTCACCGCCGCGGTGTCCATCTCCCGGACCCCCAGCCGGAAATCGCCGGGATACAGGAACATCGGCACGTCGTCCCAGTACAGGTTCCTCCGGTTCTCGTCGGCGAAGGCTTCCTCCAGCCTCGCGCGGAGCCGCGCCCCGTCCGCCGCGCTCCAGCGGGAGATACTGTAGAGCTGCCAGCCCTCCGTCCCGCCCGTGCGGCTGCAGGAGGTGACGATGCCCTCCGCATCCGTCTGCATCAGCCACTCGCGGGTGGGACCTGTGCAGCGCACGGCATTGTAGCCGGACCGCTCGAAGGCGGGAGCCAGGGCGCTGTCGTCCCGGACCAGCTGGTCCGCGTCCGCGATCAGGACGTCCTCCAGGTACTCTCTCGCCGCATAGAGCGAAGAAATATTGTTGCAGCGGTCGTACAGCGGGTTCGGGATGAGCCGGACGCCCGGATACTTGTCCTCAAGATAGGCGAAGCGGTCCGCCATGTAGCCGACAACGACGTGGATCTCCGTGATCCCCTGCCGGCCGAGCGCCCCGATCATCGACTCGATCATCGGCGTCCCGTGCACGGGGATCAGCGGTTTCGGGATCTCGCCGGTCAGGGGCATGAGCCTCTCGCCTCTGCCGGCCGCCATCAGAATGGCTCTATTTATGAAGTGCATGATGCTGTCCTTTTTCACCTTCCTGATTCTGTAAATGCTCTCCACGCCTCCGAGGCGCGCACGATCCGGTAGTAGTCCTTCGCGTACCGGTACTGCGCCAAGGAGTAGGCGCCGAATTCCACGCCCAGCATCCGCTTGTACTCACACCAGTTGCTCCACAGCAGGCCGCAGGCCGCGATCAGCGCATAGATCTTCACCCGCGTCTCCTCCGGCGGCGGACCCTGGAAATAGATCTCGATCAGGCGGTCCACCTGTGTGCGGTCATACATGGCATAGATGCAGAACATCGCCAGGTCCGTGTGCGGGTCCTGCATGCCGGCGTACTCCCAGTCGATCAGCAGGACCTTCGAGCGCCCGTCCCCGAACGCGTTCCGGTCCGGAACGAAGAGGAAGTTGTCCGGCACCGCGTCGATATGCGTCAGCACCTGCTCCTCCGCGAAGGCCTCGATGTAGGGCTTCAGCGAGCGGACGTGCGCCTTGGTCTCCGCGTAATCCCGGTAGACGCTCGGCGCGCCGCCGCGCAGGTTCTCGTAGAACTGCATCTGCCCGAAGATGTCGAAGGTGTGGCCGACGTGCAGCCGCCTCCCGTGCAGGTCCCGCAGGACGGCCATGCAGGCCTCCAGGTCGCTCTCCACGGCGGCATCGCACACCCGCGCGTCCGGTTCGTAGCGGGTGATCTTGTAGCCGTTGTCCGGGTTCAGGTAGAGGACTTCCTCGCAGAAACCCTCCTGCGCCGCCAGACGGTAGGCTTCCGCCTCCTGCCGCCGGTTGATCATCTGCTCCGTCCCCTCCCCGGGGATCCGCATGATGTATCGCCCGTCCCTGCAGGAGAAAAGGAAGGACCTGTTCGTCATCCCTTTCTTCAGCACCCGGATGTCGTGGATCTCCGACGGCTCCGCGTCCAGCACGCCGCAGATGACCCGGATCGCGTCCGTGCGGAGCTGCGCGCTGCCGCTGTCCAGCTCCCGGAGCTCCTCATAGGTGTTGATCTCGCTGAACAGGCTGTCCCGCATCACCCGGACGGCGAAGCCTTTCCGCAGTGCCTCCTGCTCCAGGACCGCCTCCTCCCAGGTGCTCCCTCTGTACCGGGCCTGCCCCGCGGAGATCTGCAGCCGCTCACGCACCGCGCCGGCGACATTCCCCGTCAGATAGGCGATCCCGGTCATCCGGTCGCCGGCCTCTCCTCTCGACGTTTCCGCGAGTTCCATCTTCCTGGTGGTCCGGAAATGGCTCCGCCGGTCCTTCTCGTCCGTCACCATGTACCACGGGTACAGCTCCCTGCCGCGGAAAGGATTCTCCGCGCACCAGATGTCGCAGGGCAGGACGTAGCAGTTCTCCAGATACCGGGCGGCCTTCTCGATGGAGAGCAGGTTGTTGCCGCCGGCGTAGTCCCGGTTGACGATCAGGTCCACGCCGTACCGGTCCATCAGGAACTCGTACTGCTCCTTCATGAACCCGACGACCATGTGGATCTCCCTGACGCCGGCCTCCTGCAGCTGCCGGATCAGGCGCTCGCACAGCGTCTCCCCGCGGACCGTCAGGAGTCCCTTGGGCGTCTCCGTATTGATCGGCACCATCCGCATGCCGTAGCCGGCGGCCAGGATCACCGCCCTCTGCGGGCGCGCGCTCTCCAGCGCCTCCGACGCGAGCTCCGTGAGCTTCGCGTCCCGGTCCAGATATCCCTTCTCCGTCAGTTCCCGCAGCAGTCTGTTGATGATACCCAAAGAGCACCCGGTTCTCTGTGCCAGTTCCCGCTGGTTTGAGAATGGGTGCTCCGCAATGCTGATCAGCAGCTCCTTTTCCCGTATGTTCAAGCCGTCCTCCTGTTCAATGCGGAACGTTCACCAAATTGGAAAAATATATTTTCATGAACATACTGGTATTGTAGCACTATGAACTTTGTTTGTATACAGGAAATTCTACCCTGCTGCCACGGGGTAATCCCGCGCCGCAGCTCCGAAGCCTCAGCTCCGATAGTCCGCGTTGATCTTCACATAGTCGTAGGTGAGGTCGCAGCCCCAGGCCGTCGCCTCCGCATCTCCCATGTGCATGTCGCAGGTGATGATGACCTTCGAAGCCGTCAGGATAGCCGCGGCGTCCTCCTCGCGGTAATCCGCGGCGCTCCCGTTCGTGAAGATCAGGAGCGGCTCCCCGCACGACGTGGAAAAATAAAGATCCACATGCTCCGGATCAAACTGCGCCCCGCTGTAGCCCAGCGCGCAGAGCACGCGTCCCCAGTTGGCGTCGCCGCCGAAGACCGCCGCCTTTGTGAGGCTGGAGGTGATCACGGCCTTTGCGAGGATCCGGGCGTTCTCAAGCGTGTCCGCGCCCTTGACGCGGGACTCGATCAGCTTGGTGGCGCCTTCACCGTCGCCCGCCATCTCCATGGCCAGGGTCCTGCAGACGAACAGCAGGGCGCCCTTCAGGGCTTCATAGGCCGCGCCTTCCTCCGTGATCGCAGGCGCGCCGGAGGCCCCGTTGGCCAGGACCAGGAGGGTGTCGTTCGTGGACGTGTCGCCGTCCACGGAGATCATGTTGAAGGTCTCGTCGACGATCGCGCTGACCGCCTTCTGCAGAAGGGGCTGCGCGACGGCGGCATCGGTCGTCACGTAGGCGAGCATCGTGCACATATTCGGATGGATCATGCCGGAGCCCTTGCTCATGCCGCCGACCGTCACGGTCGTGCCGTCCAGGTCGAACTGCACGGCGCACTCCTTCTTGTGCGTATCGGTCGTCATGATCGCCTTCGCGGCGGCGGTCCCCGCCTCCTCGCTGTCAGCGAGGGCGGCTGCCAGCATCTTCACGCCGGCCGTGATCCGGTCCATCGGGAGCTGGTAGCCGATGACGCCGGTCGATCCGACGAGCACGCTGTCCGCCGGGATCTGCAGCACTTCCGCAGCCGCTTCCGCGGTCTCCCTGCAGTAATCCAGTCCCTGTCTGCCGGTGCACGCATTGGCGATGCCCGCGTTGACGACCACCGCGTGCGCAGTCTTGCCGCTCTGCACCATGTCCCTGTCCCAGAGCACCGGGGCCGCCTTCACGACATTGCGCGTGAAAGTCCCCGCGATCGTGCAGGGGCGCTCACTGTAGATCATCGCCATGTCCGTGCGTCCCTGATATTTGATCCCGGCTGCGGCACTCGCCGCCTGAAACCCTGCGGCGGCCGTCACACCGCCGGAAATGACCTTGCAACCGCACCCCTGTGCCATGCTCTCCTGCATCGTCTCTCTCCTTATAATATATGTATGAAATATCTGCCTGTTTCACCGGCCGCTCCCCGGCGGTCCGCCGCGCGGTCAGTCGCTCGCATCCACAAAGCGCGTGATGTTCTCCCTGTTCAGCGGGAACTCGTAGTAGTTGCAGTCTCCCCGAAAGGTCCAGCCGATCTGCTTCCAGAACGCGTTGCCCGCGTCATTTTTCGTGAAGGCGATCAGCGCGATTTTATTGATCTTCTCCCTGCGGAGCGCTTCCATACAGAAGGCCGCCATCTTCGTGCCGATCCCGCGCCGCCTGTAAGGCTTCTCCACACACACATGGTAGAAACAGCCCTGCCGTCCGTCGTGCCCGCAGAGGATGGCGCCGATGATCTTTTCGTCAGCACCGCCGTCCGCTCCGTCGACCGCCACCGCGCTCGTCATCGGATTCCGCACGAGAAAACGTTCGATCTCCTCCCGCGAATCATCGATGCTCCGGATCCCGAACCCCCGGATCGTCATCCACAGCGCGTGGACACTGTCATAGTCCTCCGGACGCATGGCCCGGATCGTGATCTCCTCCATACTATTCCTCTTTTGCTTCTGAATCCTTCTTATTACTTCCTATGTATCATAGTACGGCTTTTTCTCCCACGTTTTAATATCATATGGGACGCTTTTCCGTCAAGACGCCGCAGGGCGCGTTGACCGCGTCTGATCCGGCATTCTGATGCACATTCTATCCCCAGCCGGATATTTATGCAAGCTTTTCTGCATATTATACAAATAATTGTGTATTTTATCAGCTTTTGTACCTATATATATTCATTATCTGTGTATTTTTATGCTTGCATTTGCGTGGCGGCTGGTGTATATTTTAGCAAGCTGCTGCGGCAGCACCCGAAAACATCATCCTATTCAAGAAAGGTACCCGTCATGAAAGAAAAAGTCATCCTCGCCTACTCCGGCGGTCTCGATACCACAGCCATCATCCCGTGGCTCAAGGAAAACTACGACTACGAAGTCATCTGCGTCTGCATCGACTGCGGCCAGGAAGAGGAGCTCGATCACCTGGAAGAGCGCGCGAAGTACTGCGGCGCCTCCAAGCTCTATATCCTCGACGTCTGCGACGAGTTCGCGGAGGACTACATCGTCCCCTGCATCCAGGCGCACGCCGTCTATGAGAACAAGTATCTCCTCGGCACCTCCATGGCCCGTCCTCTGATCGCCAAGAAGCTCGTCGAGATCGCCCGCAAGGAAGGCGCGACCACGATCTGCCACGGCGCGACCGGCAAGGGCAACGACCAGATCCGCTTCGAGCTCGGCATCAAGGCCCTCGCTCCCGACCTGAAGATCGTCGCCGCCTGGCGCGATGACAAGTGGACCATGGATTCCCGGCAGTCCGAGATCGACTTCTGCAAGGCGCACGGCATCGACCTGCCTTTCAGCGCGGATTCCAGCTACAGCCGCGACCGCAACCTCTGGCACATCAGCCACGAGGGCCTCGAGCTCGAGGATCCCGCAAACGCGCCGAACTACGACCACCTGCTGGTCCTCTCCAAGACGCCCATGAAGGCGCCCGATGAGATCACCTACGTCTCCATCTCCTTCGAGGCAGGTGTCCCGGTCGCCCTGAACGGCGAGAAAATGAAGGTCGCCGACATCATCCGCGCCCTCAACAAGCTCGGCGGCGAGAACGGTATCGGTCTTGCTGACCTCGTTGAGAACCGTCTCGTTGGTATGAAGTC
>DFIR01000005.1:0-16266 GCA_002372815.1 Lachnospiraceae bacterium UBA3692 | reverse complement strand
CATCGTCGACATCGTCGAGAACCGCGTCGTCGGCATGAAGTCCCGCGGCATCTATGAGACCCCCGGCGGCACCATCCTCTATGAGGCCCACCAGCAGCTCGAGGAGCTCATCCTCGACCGCGAGACCTACGAAGTCAAGGACGAGATCGGCCACAAGTTCGCGAGCCTCGTCTACGAAGGCAAGTGGTTCTCCCCTCTGCGCGAGGCGGAGCAGGCCTTCATCGAGTCGACCCAGAAGTACGTCACCGGCGAAGTGAAGTTCGGCCTCTACAAAGGCAACATCATCAAAGCCGGCACGACCTCCCCGTACTCCCTCTACAGCGAGGACCTCGCCTCCTTCACCACAGGCGACATGTACGACCACCACGACGCGAGCGGCTTCATCACCCTCTTCGGCCTCTCCACCAAGGTCCGGGCCCTCAAGATGGCTTCCCAGAAGAACAGCTGATGAAAAACACCGCGCAGGGGATATTCCTCTGCGCGGTGTTTTCTTATACAGGACAGGTGCCGGTGCAGCCTTCGCAGGAGTGGCCGGAGCCGTTCCAGATGTGCCGCAGCACGTCGATCATCTCCGCGGCGAACATCATATTGCCGCCTTCCGACAGGTGGACACCGTCGAACGCCAGCGGAAGGTCCCAGGCCGAGGCGTCCGCGAAGAACAGGTGCTCCCGCTCCGCGATCTCCCTGCACCTCGCGGTGAACTTCTCCGCCTCTTCCCGGTAAGCCTGTGCGAGGGATCTTCCCCCTGCCACATAAGGCTCCCCGAAGGATACCTCAGAGAGTTCGAAGGACGGCGGTGCGATCAGGAGGATCCCCGGAAGGGAACGGTTTCCTGCGAGCACCTCCTTCATGTCTTTACCGGTCGATCTGTCCAGATACTCTTTCACGAAAGAGATCAGCTCCTCCATCCTGCCGGCCGCTCTCTCCGCGTCCGGGCGCGTCGTGCCCAGGATGTCATTCGTTCCCAGCATGACCGCAAAGAGGTCGACCGGCGCCTCTTTCTCCAGCACACTCTGCAGATATGCCCACTCATAGCCTGCCGCAGGAAGGCCCCTTCCGGGCTCTCCGTCCGACACGACTCTCCAAAAACCTCGCAGATTCATCTGCAGGACCTCTGTCCACCTGCTCTCTTTCGGGTACCGCCCGCCCATAAAGCCTGCCGGATCATACCCGTACGTGTTGGAATCTCCGTAGAACAGCACTTTCTTCACAAATCTTTTCACAGTATCCTCCTGTTTCCGCCGCGGCAGGGGCAGTCCTCTTCGAAGTCAGTCTCCTGTACACTTATATATCATATCACACAGAACAGTCCCCATGGTGTCATTTCAGCACCGCGGTGCGTAATCCTTTACTGTTCACAGCCGCCCCTCCGTCGTTTGCACTTCCCCTTGCGCAACTGCCATCCAGCCGATACAATAGCAGTGACCCGGCGAAGCCGGTCATCCGGACACCGGATGCAGAAGTCTCGAAGGCAGGGAGCACAAAGCACGTATGAATACAAGAACGATCCTGATCATCTATTATATTCTCGTCAATCTGATCGGACTGGGCCTGATGGCCTTCGACAAGGTCCGTGCGATGGAGCGGAAATTCCGGATCCCGGAGTCCGTGCTCCTCATCCTGCCGCTCATCGGGAGCGGCGCCGGCTCTCTGCTCGGCATGCTGCTCTTCCACCACAAGACGCGCAGGCCCGCCTTCCGGATCGGCGTCCCGCTGATGCTGCTGGCACACATTCTCTTCTGGGTGCTGCTGATCGCGACGGCCAGGTCCGTCGTATTTCACTGAGGCTGGGGTATGCGTTCATTCAAGATCACTGAGACCGGGAATTTCATGGCGCGTCTTCTGTCGGACACGGCCTTCGACAGTTTTCTCCTGCGGGAGGCGGCGGTGCACACCGCCTGGCACTGGACCATCGACGGGCATCTGAATGAAGCCTTTTTCCCAAAGGATGTGTGGGAGGACCCTGCGCAGCGCCCCTATGAGTACGCGCGCTGGGAGGATGTGCGGCCCTACTGCCACGAGATCATAAAAGGAAAGACGGCTCCCACCGGCTTCACCCTGGTCCTGCAGCTCAAGCCGGAGCACGCGTTGGCCGTATTCCGGAAAGCGCAGCTTCCCTCTCTCGCCGATACCGTGGGTTCCCTGCAGCTGACGATCCGCTACGAGAACGGAAAGGCCCAGCTGCTGACCGGCACATCTATGAAAACATTCACATTGGATAAAAGCGCGGACAAACTCTGGGATGACACCCTGCAGACCTTCCTGGCTGCCAAAAAGATCGCGTTTGAGATCGCATGACACAACATTTCATCACATCACCGGAAAGGAGTACTATGCGTCATCTTCTGACACCGCTGGATTTCTCTGTCGGGGAGCTGGAACAGCTCTTCGATCTCGCCACCGCCATCGAGCAGGACAGGCCCCGTTACGCCCACGCCTGCGACGGCAGGATCCTCGCCACACTCTTCTATGAGCCCTCCACGCGCACACGCCTGAGCTTTGAATCCGCCATGCTGAGCCTGGGCGGGCAGGTGCTCGGATTCGCCGGCGCGGACAACTCCTCCGCCTCCAAGGGCGAGAGCGTTGCGGATACCATCCGGACCGTCTCCTGTTTTGCCGATATTGCGGCGATGCGGCACCCCAAGGAAGGTGCTGCCATGGTGGCAGCCACCTACGCCACGATCCCCGTGATCAATGCCGGTGACGGCGGTCACCAGCACCCGACTCAGACCCTGACCGACCTGCATACCATCCGCTCTCTGAAGGGACGGCTCTGCGACTTCACCATCGGCCTCTGCGGCGACCTCAAATTCGGTCGCACCGTGCACTCGCTCATCAACGCGATGTCCCGCTATGACGACATCCGTTTCGTCTTCATCTCCCCGCCCGAGCTGCGCGTCCCCGATTACATCACGGAGATGCTGACCGAGAAGGGGATCCCTTACACCGAGTGCATCAAGCTCGACGACGTCATCGGCGACCTGGATCTGCTCTACATGACCCGCGTGCAGAGAGAGCGCTTCTTCAACGAAGAGGACTACGTCCGTCTGAAAGACTTCTACGTCCTGAACCGCCGCCTGATGAAACAGGCCCGCGAGGACATGTACGTCCTCCACCCCCTGCCGCGCGTCAACGAGATCTCCGTCAAGGTCGATCCCGATCCCCGGGCCGCGTATTTCCGCCAGGTCCAGTACGGCAAGTACGCGCGCATGGCGCTGATCCTGACCCTGCTCGGCATCGAAGCCTGAGCGGCCCCAAGAAAGGAGATCTCCCTATGTTAAATGTCGGAAAGATCGAAAACGGCGTCGTCCTGGACCACATCCAGGCCGGCAAAAGCATGCTGATCTATCACTATCTCGGGCTGGACCAGCTCGACTACCCCGTCGCCATCATCAAGAACGCCCGCTCTGAGGCCATGGGCCGCAAGGACATCCTCAAGATCGAGTGTGACGTCGACAAGCTGAACCTCGACGCCGTCGCCTTCATGGATCCCAACGTCACCGTCAACATTATCCGTGACGGCGAACTGACGGAGAAGAAGGCCCTTCCGCTCCCCAGAGAGCTCAGGAACGTCATCAAGTGCCACAACCCCCGCTGCATCTCCTCCATCGAGCAGGAGCTGCCCCAGATCTTCTATCTGTCGGACGGCCCCAAGAAGCTCTACCGCTGCAGATACTGCGACGAACGCTACACCGAGAGCGAATCCGAAAGGTGGTTCCGTTGAACACTTCCGCAACAAAGACCGCGGCGCACGAAAGTGCTGCCGCGGAATCTGTATATACAGAGCCGGCATCCGGTGCTCCTGCCGCTGCCTCTGCCGCTGCCTCTGCCGGTGCCCCTGCCGCTGCCCGCACCGAGGCCGAGCGCCTGGCCGACCTCGAGAAGGACCTCCGCAAGAAGTACAAGCACGACCTCATCGGCCGCTTTGAGAAGGCCGTGGTCCGCTACGAACTCGTGGAGGAGGGCGACTGCATCGCCTGCTGCATCTCCGGCGGCAAGGACTCCATGCTGATGGCCAAGCTCTTCCAGGAGCTCAAGCGCCACAACAAGTTTCCCTTCGAGGTGAAGTTCCTCTGCATGGATCCCGGCTATCTCCCGGAGAACCGCCGGCTGATCGAGGAGAACGCCCGCTTCCTGGGCATCCCCCTCACCATCTTCGAGACGCAGATCTTCGACACCGTCTACGACATAGAGAAATCCCCCTGCTACCTCTGCGCGAGGATGCGAAGAGGATATCTCTACCGCTATGCGAAGGAACTGGGTTGCAACAAGATCGCCCTCGGCCACCACTACGACGACGTGATCGAGACCATTCTCATGGGCATGCTCTACTCCGGCCAGTTCCAGGCCATGCTGCCCAAGCTCCGCAGCACCAACTTCGAGGGCATGGAGCTCATCCGCCCCATGTACCTGATCCGCGAGGCCGACATCTGCCGCTGGCGCGATGCCAACGACCTCCGTTTTCTCCAGTGCGCCTGCCGCTTCACCGAGGAGAACTACAGCGTCCGCGAGGACGAGAGCACCTCTTCCAAGCGACTTGCCACCAAGCGCCTCATCGCACAGCTCCACGAGGAGAATCCCCAGGTGGAGGCCAACCTCTTCCGCAGCACCGAGAACGTCGTCCTCAACAAAGTCCTGGGCTACAAGCTCCACGGCAAGCGCCACAGCTTCCTGGAGGACTACTGAATTTATGAGCGGGGACGGTTCTCCACGTAAATCTGTCACAAAAGGCCGCACAGGGGATCGTTCCCTGTGCGGTTTTTACATGTGTAAGTCCCGAATGGCTGAGCACTGCAACTGTCATCCCAGAAGATTTTCTACTCCTGCGTGGGATGACTTAACGAGGCTGGTATTCATCCCACAATGCTTCCTTCAGCCAGTTGGCACTTTCGCTTTCAAATGCATATGCCCTGGATCAAAGTGAGCGCTGCACAGTGGTTTTTCGCTTTCAAATGAATATGCCCCAGACAAAGTGAGTTCCGGGCAGGGACTTTTCACTTTCAAATGATAGTTCTCCAGACAAAAGCGAGTTCCGGGTCTTGGATAGCCCTGAAAACTCGCTTTTGAAAGAAGGCTTTAGAAAAAAAGCGAGTTAGTTTTAGTAAACATTCGCTTTCTCCGACCTGGAATTCCTTTCAAAGTGAATCCGCAGAGTCCGGAACTCGCTTTCGTTTAAGCAATTCCCGTCGAAAAGAGAAAACTACGCTGTGAGAGCCGAATCGATTCCTTCTCCATCGGATTCCGCAACGTGACGCTTATCTAAATGACATTGGGACGGTTCTCTGTACGGGCACTGCGGGCCATTCCTCCGCCATTGTATTCCTTCCTCATATCCCCAGATACTCCAGAAACCTTCGCAGCTCCTCGTCCCAGAACTTCCACTCGTGTCCCAGGCCATACTGCCCGCCTCCTCTTTGATCCGTCAGATCGTTTACTGCTCCGCGATGGTTCCGTACGCCTGCCCCATATCCAGGTGCTCACCAGGCTCCGCCGTCAGCGCGAAACCGGCGTCCTCGCTGAAGATCATGATGATGTCACTCCCGCCGAAGAGAAAATACCCCAGCGGGTCGCCTTTTGCCACAAGGGCTCCCGGCACCACGGATTCCTCGAAATTCACGGAGGAGACCTGGCACATGCCCACCGGCACGATGGCCAGGAGACCGCCCGCCTCCGGCTCCATGATCACGATGCCCCGGGTCTCGATGGACTGCCAGCCCAGGTTCTCCGAGTAGAGTTCCTTATAGCGCCCCTGCGCCGCGTCCCAGACGATCACGCCTCCCGGAGCGTCATCCTGCGCGATCCGCAGTACTTCCTTCACGGTCCCGCCGACCGGGAAATGATAGCGGTGGTAGTCATCCACATCCAGGAAAGTATGTGTCACCTTCCCGCCGGCAAAAGCATCCGCATAGGCGCTCCCCCTTCAGGAGCACCGTCAGGTCCGTGAGGGTCCCCGACAGGTATGAAAAGATCTTCTTCATTCTGAGACCTCCCCTTCCGGCGGCGCCCACAGGAAGAGCCCTTCCGCCGCGGCCAGCCGACCGATCCTCTCCGTGAATCTGTGACCGGGATCATAGACGGTCATATAGGTATCCGTGTGGTCGAGGTCAATCATGACCTTGTACGCCTCGAAGATCACCCGGAGATAGTCGTGTCCGGAGAACCGCAGGATCTTCTTCACAAATGTCTCCGGATCAGGGTTCCGCTCCCAATGTTCCCCAGCGTCCCAGGAGACGCACATGTCCGCGTAGCAGTTCAGCCCCAGCAGGATCCGCGCGAACTTCCTGCGCAGCTTCTTCAGGCGCTTGGGCTGCAGGTAGTACTGCTCCACGGCGGCGTACTGGCCGCCGGCCTCCGCCGGCACTTGCTCCGGAAGGATATCCGCGACCATGCAGGGGCCCTGCAGCAGTTCTTCGATCAGGGTATCAAAACCATTGTCAGGCATAGCCTCTCCTCTCTGCGGCAGCCCGGTCGATGCGTCGGTTGCGGAAATAGACCGCGATGTTGGCTCCCACGACCAGGATGTTCAGGACGTAGAACGCCAGGACATAATTGATATTGCCTGCGATCACCTTGGCTGCGATCCCGCACAGATATCCGAATTCTATGGTGAGAAAGAACAGCAGGCTCGTTCCCTTCGCGGTGCGCGCTCTGATCGCCTTGCTGAGATTGATCGGCCAGGAGGCTCCGAAACACAGCAGCATCAGTACTTCCAGAAAATTTGACATGATCGTCTCCTCTTATGATCGGGATGGAAGGATCCCGGGAACACTTCCACCTGCTCCCCCGGGAATATTGCCATGAAGAAGGCGCCTCTGATCAAGATGTGCCCTCTTCCCGGATCTTCCGCCGGGTCCAGTCATCGATTGTCTCCTTCAATTCCTTCATATATGGTGAAAATGCCACGTTCTCCCACCCGTAGGTCAGCTGCAGGTCGTACTCCAGCGGCAGCCAGGTGGCGATGTCCGACTCGTCGTGGGCGATCACGGCCTCCATCTTGTCCAGGGCCTTGTAGAGCTTCGCTTCCGGTGTCTCCAGGACCTTCATCTCACGGAGAAGTTCCAGCCACTCCTCCCGGTCCGGGGACGGGAAGCTGTCCACCCAGTCGAGGTAGGCCCGTTCCTCCGTCTTTTCATGATCATCCGTCTTCTCAAAGGTCGGCACGTCTCCTGTGAAGGACTCTCCCAGGTCGTGGATCAGGCACATGCGGATCACCCGGTCCATGTCCAGCTCCGTGTACTCCGGCACTCCCCGCAGGAGCATGGCCATGAGGGCCAGGCGCCAGCTGTGGTCCGCGACGGACTCTTTTCTCCCCGGTTCTGTATAGCAGTGTCTTGTGTTGGTCTTGAGTTTCGCTGCCTGGGACAGAATGGACAATAACTGTGCAGGGGTCATGACACGCCTCCGTGGTTCTTGTTTATGACTGTCAAATACCTTTTGAATTCCGAAGCTCCTTCTCCGCATAATAAAGGCCGGCTTTTCCGGATGCGCCAGTCAGAGAGAGATGCGATCTCGTCACCAGATCCGTAGAATACTGAGTGAGACCGGCACGGTCTCTGTTCTGTCCAGATAGGAACGCAGATAGGAAAAAACGGCTTCCTCCCAGTCCTCCCCGCGGATCTCCCCCACCGGGATCATGATGCCGTTTCTCTCCATCTGTATAATATAGCGCTTCATGTCTCTTCCCTTCTTCCGGGTCCCTGTCTGTACGCGCCCCTGGCCTCCAAATGACAGTCCATGCCCAGCAGCTGCGCCAGTCTGAGTGCCCTTCCCAGCTCTGCCGTCTCCTTGCCGTTCTCCAGATCTGAGAGAAAACTCACGCTGAAACCGCTGATCTCCGCCCGGTCAATCTGTCATCAGCTTCCTGATCTCATGATAGACCCTCGCCGCCGGCAGGCCCACCACGTTGTTGTAGTCGCCGTCGATCCTGCGGATATAGAGGCTGAAGCCGCCCTGGATCCCGTAGGCGCCGGCCTTGTCATAGGGCTCCGGTGTATCGATATAGGCCTCGATCTCCTCGTCCGACATAGCGTAGACGTCCACGTGGGTCTCCTCGTGGAAGGTCCTGCGCTGCAGGGTGCCGTCCGGATGCCGCCGCAGCAGGGTCACGCCGGTGTAGACCTGGTGCACCCGGTCCTGCAGCTCCCAGATCATCCTGCGGGCGTCCTCCCTGTCATGGGGCTTGCCCAGGATCTCGCCGTCCACGGCGACCACGGTGTCGGCGCCGATGACCAGGATCTCCTCCGCGGCTGCCTCCACTCTTCCCAGCACTTCCTCCGCCTTCTGCCGGGAGAGCTCCTCCACGATCTCGTCGGGGGTCTCCCCGATCATCTGCTCCTCTCCCTGCGCCGGCAGGATGTCAAAAGTCAGTCCCAGCCGCCCCAGCAGTTCTCTGCGGCGCGGTGACTGGGATGCCAGTACGACGTGTGTGTTCCTCAGTTCCATTCTGTGTGCCTCTTTTCTCTGCTTTTCTATCTTTTCACCGGGCGCCGCGGCAGAAGGCCGCGACTCTCGGTATGAAATCCTTCGCCTCTTCGTACAGGCCGTGTCCCAGCCCCTCGTACATATAGAGCTGGGCGCCGGGGATCCCCTCGGCGATCTCCTCCGAGGCCTCTCCCGACGCGATCCGGTCGTCCGTCCCGCCGATCACCAGGGTCGGGCAGCTGATCCTGTCCAGGTCCTCCAGGGCGTCGTGGGTCACACAGGACGCTGCCTCCGTCAGAAAGCGGTCGAAGCTGTCCGGCCTGCCTACATTTCCCAATAGACGGTAGGCGAGCCGTGCCTGCCGCACCCTCTTAGGGGAGTAGGATCTCTCCGCCGTGTCCAGCATGATGCCCTGGTAATCCCCTCGCCGGGCCATCTCCGACCACCGGTCGATGCAGCCCTGCAGGGTCGGGTTGGTGCGCGCCGTCGTGACCGTGAGGACGAGACACTTCACCTTATCCGGGTGATCGATCGCCAGCCACTGGGCGATCATGCCGCCCTGAGAGACACCGACTACGGCAGCGTCCGACAGGCCCAGGATGTCCATGGCTTCCGACAGCTCCGCCGCCATCTCCCGGGTGCCCGTTCCGGGCGCCAGCTCATTCCCCCGGCTGAAGGCGTAGACCGTGAAATCCCGTGCCAGTTCCCTATACAGCATGGCAAAAGGCGCCGCCATCCCCCGCACGGTCTTGAGTCCGTCGCCGACGCCGGGCAGGAGGACCAGGGTCCTCTCCCCGCCTCCGAAGCGAATGTAGTCCAGTGTACCCTTCTGCATCAGCAGACGTCCGTTCTCAGGATGGGCCATCTCTGTGCCTCCTTATTGTACATTTTTCAGTGCATCGCATCCTTTCCGTGCACGATACTTACTGATCATAGCACATTTTCAGGCTGTCTGATACGCGCGGGCGGTGAAAATGAAACCCGGTCGCCCGGAATGGCTGATCGATGAAAAACATTCATGTATTAAAACATTTACATTCATCTGAAAAAGCGTATAATAGCGAATGTCGACGCTAAGTCGTTTATTTTCTTTCACTTGTTAGTTGAAAGAAATTCATGATTGGTTCTTTTTTCATACAGTTTGCAGTAAGGAGTTCATGATGCGGGATACAGTCGAGATCAGATGGCACGGAAGAGGCGGACAGGGAGCCAAGACCGCGGCGCTGCTGCTGGCGGATGTGGCTTTCCAGACGGGCAGATATGTACAGGGCTTCCCGGAATACGGCCCGGAGCGGATGGGCGCGCCCATCACCGCCTACAACCGGATCAGCCGCAGCGCGATCCGGATCCATTCCAATATCTATCAGCCGGATTATGTGGCTGTCGTCGACGAGACCCTGCTGCACTCCGTGAACGTGACCGACGGACTGAAGCCCGGCGGCGCGGTCATCATCAATACGTCGAAGACCACCGAGGAGGTGCGTCCTCTCCTGAAGGGCTACAAGGGCGCCGTCTATACGGTGAACGCCCGGGCCATCTCGGAGCGGACCCTGGGCCGCAACTTTCCCAACACCCCCATGCTGGCGGCCGTGACCGCTGTCACCGGCGTCATGGACAAGGAGAGCTTCTTCCGGGAGATCCGGGCCTCCTTCACCCACAAATTCGCCCGCAAGCCCGAGGTGATCGAGGGCAACATGAAGGCCCTGGAAGCCGCCTACGCGGCGGTGGAGAACGAGCTCGAGGCACAGACCTGCGTCAGGAGATCCGCATGAGAACAAATATCCGGAATATCACCACCTCTACCCCTTACACCGGCCTCACCGAAGGCCTGCAGCTGTTCGCCGCCGGCACGTCCCGTCAGTTCATGACCGGCGAGTGGCGGACCTCCACGCCCGTCCTGGACGAGGACAAGTGCAGGCAGTGCCTTCTGTGCGCTCCCGTCTGTCCCGATTCCTGCATCCCCGTCAGGGACGGGAAGCGCCTGGCTTTTGACTATGATCACTGCAAGGGCTGCGGGATCTGCGCGGCGGTCTGTCCCTTCGGCGCCATCGCCATGACGGAAGACGGCGCGCAGGCGGACTGAATCCGGAGGGAGGATGCGAAGTATGAACCATTTTGAAAGAGACAGCGAAACCGCTGTGAAGAAGAGCCGGGAGATCCGCGACCGGATGTCCGGCAATGAGGCGGTGGCACATGCCATCCGGCAGATCGATCCGGATGTGATGCCTGCATTTCCCATCACACCGTCCACGGAGATCCCGCAGATGGTCTCCACCTTCATCGCCAACGGGGAGATCGGCACGGAATTCATCCCCGTGGAGAGCGAGCACTCCGCCATGTCCGCGGCCATCGGCGCCGAGGCGGCGGGGGCCAGGACGATCACGGCGACCTCCTCGGCCGGTCTGGCCCTGATGTGGGAGGAGCTGCTCCTGGCAGCCTCCAACCGCCTGCCGGTGGTGCTGGCACTGGTCAACCGGACACTCTCCGGCCCCATCAACATCAACTGCGACCACTCCGACGGCATGGGCGCCAGGGACACCGGCTGGATCCAGATCTACGCGGAGAACAACCAGGAGGCCTATGACAACTACATCCAGGCCTTCCCGATCGCGGAGGACCCCCGGGTCCACCTGCCGGTCATGATCTGCCAGGACGGTTTCATCACCAGCCATGCGGTGGAGAACATCTCCCTGCTGGAGGACGAGGCCGTGAAGGCCTTCGTCGGGCAGTACGACCCCGAGGAGTTCCTTCTGAACCCCGGCAAGCCTGTTTCCGTCGGCCCTTACGCCATCTCCGACTATTCCATGGAAGCCAAAAAGGCCCAGGAAGACGCCATGGAGCGGGCCGGCAGCGTGATCCTGGAGACGGCGGACCGCTTCTGCAGAATATCCGGAAGGCAGTACGGCTTCTTCGAGGAATACCGCACCGAGGATGCGGACTATGTGCTCCTGCTCATGGGTTCCGCGGCCGGGACCGCCAAGGCGGCGGTGGACCGTCTGCGCGAACAGGGCGTCCGTGCCGGTGTCATCAAGCTGCGGGTCTTCCGTCCTTTTCCCGCTGCGGAGCTGGCGGAGGCGGTGCGCAGGACCGGCTGCAAGGCACTGGCGATCCTGGACCGCTGCGAGAGCTACAACGGCGTCGGCGGGCCGCTGGGCAGTGAAGTGACCCAGGCGCTCTACCGCGCCAAGGTCTACACCGAGACCGTCAACTACATCTACGGTCTGGCAGGGAGAGATTTCACCGTGGACCATGTCTTCGGGATCGTGGACGAGCTGCAAGCCGTCGCCGAGGGCAGGTGCAAGGCACCGGATCACAAATATATCGGTCTCCGGTCGTAATAAGAAGCAGGGATGACAGAACCATGAACAAGGATTACAGTCTGAAAACGATGATGAACAGACCCGAGCGTCTGGCGCCCGGCCACAGGATGTGCGCGGGCTGCGGCGCCACGATCGGCGTGCGGGCCGTGCTGCGGGGGCTCCACGAGGGGGATCACGCCGTGATCGGCAACGCCACGGGATGCCTCGAGGTCTCCTCCTACATGTACCCTTACACGGCCTGGGAGGACAGCTACATCCACAACGCCTTCGAGAATGCCGGCGCCACCCTGAGCGGCGTGGAGACGGCCTACAAGGTCCTGAAGCGCCGCGGAAAGCTCGGCGGGGAGGACCAGTTCAAATTCATCACCTTCGGCGGCGACGGCGGCACCTACGACATCGGCTTCCAGTCCCTGTCCGGCGCCATGGAGCGCGGCCACGACATGGTCTATGTCTGCTATGACAACGGCGCCTACATGAACACCGGCATCCAGCGGTCCTCGGCGACGCCCATGTACGCGGACACGACCACCACCCCTGCCGGCAAGGTCTCCTCCGGCAAAGTCCAGTACCGCAAGGACCTCAGCGCCATCATCGCGGAGCACTACGTCCCCTACGTGGCCCAGACCACGCTGACCCGGGACTTCCGCGACCTGCACCGCAAGGCGGAGACGGCCATCTACACCGAAGGCGCCGCCTTCCTCAACATCATGACGCCCTGCCCCAGGGGCTGGCGCTATGAGACCAGCCAGGTCATGGAGATCTGCCGCCTGGCCGTGGAGACCTGCTACTGGCCCCTCTTCGAGGTCGTGAACGGCAAGTGGATCCTGAACTATCAGCCCAAAAACAAGCTTCCCATCGAGGACTTCCTTCGTCCCCAGGGCCGGTTCAAACACCTCTTCAAGCCGGGCAACGAGGAGCTGCTCGTCCGCTTCCAGCAGGAAGTCGACAGGCGCTGGGAGGACCTTCTGTACAGATGCTCCAGAACATGAAATAATAAGGACACCGCAGACGACCCTGCCGCCGCGGTGTCCTTTGTTTCTTATTCCGTTAACGTGCTTCTGTTTCCGCTAACGTGCTTCTGTTTCCGTTCATCTGCTTCTTGATCCGCTCTGCGAGGTGACTATGACACTGCTCACATACCAGATCTTCAAGACCGTCTCCGAGGCGGGAAGCTACCACAAGGCCGCGGAGGTCCTCGGGCTCACCCCGTCCGCCATCAGCCATGCCGTCTCTTCTATGGAGAAAGAGCTCGGCTTCAGCATCTTCACGCGCAAGAAGACCGGCGTCACCCTGACCAGCTACGGCGAGAGCCTCCTGCCCTACGTCAACGCCGTCCTCAACAGCGACGAGAGCCTCCAGCAGGCGATCGCCGAGATCAACGGCCTGCAGCAGGGCACCGTCAAGATCGGCGTCTTCTCCAGTGTCTGCACTTCCTGGATCCCACAGATCCTGCAGTCCTTCGCCCGCGAGTACCCGGCCATCGAGATTGAGATCTTCCAGGGGACCTACGAGGACGTCTCCTACTGGATCCGGAACGGGATCGTCGACTTCGGCTTCCTCTCCACTTCCAGCGCCGGCGACCTCTACATCGAGCCTTTCTACCGGGATCCGCTGCTCTGCATCGTCCCGGCGGACTTCGTAAAGGAACTGCCCGGCGACGTGATGACCGTCCCCGAGATGGAGAAGCTCCATTTCGTCGTTCAGCGCGAGTCCACCGACGCCGACATCCAGATCTTCCTGCGGGAGAATCACCTGGACATCCAGACCCGCTACCACGTCGTCGACGACCTCTCCACCGTCGTCATGGTCGCCGCCGGCTTCGGCATCTGTCTCATGCCGGAGCTCGTCATGCGCGACATCCCTTACGACGTGCGCAGCTACCCCGTCAGTCCGGACGCGGCCCGCGTCATCGGCCTCGCCTCCCTCAGCACCCACTCCATGGCGCCTGCGGAGCGCACCTTGTACAGGCACATCCTGGAGACCTACCGGAATATCTGACCCCCGCGCACGAGGCACCGAGCAGGGGACGGCACCGCGCGGGGGACACCGCGCGGGGGACGGTTCTCCGCGCGGTCTGTATACAATAATACAGATTGCGCCGGGGACGATTCCAATGCTATCCAGATAGGCGACACGCTGCGAAATCCTGTGCAGAAAGTATTCATTCAGTTTACTCAGTGGTTCTCGCTTTTCGACTGAAATTGCTTAAACGAAAGCGAGTTCCGAACGTACGGTTTCACTTTGAAAAGAATTCCAGGTCGGAGAAAGCGAGTGTTCATTTAGGCTAACTCACTTTCCTTTCTTAAGTCTTCTCGCAAAAGCGAGTTTCGAGGGCTCGGAACTCGCTTTTGTCTGGAAACCTATCATTTGAAAGTGAAAAGTCACTGGTCGGCACTCGCTTTGGCCTGGGGCATTTTCATTTGAAAGCGAAAGTTACCGCACGGCACTCACTTTGCTCCAAGGCATCTACATTTGAAAGCGAAAGTCACCGCGCAGCACTCATTTTGGTCCATGGCATCTGCATCTGAAAGCGAAAGCGGCATTCATGTGTCGGGACGGGTGCCATGTTTTCGCAGAAAACCTCCCCCGGATACCGTCAGAAGTTCCGATAGATCAGATCTCCTTTGCGCACGGTGCCCAGCACCCTGATGTCCTTGATGGTGCGGGGGTCCACGGCCATGGGGTCCGCCTCCAGGATGGTCATGTCCGCCTGCATGCCGGAGATGAGTTTTCCTTTAAAGTCCTCCTCCCATCCGCAGCGGGCTCCCTCGCTTGTATACATGCGGACGGCTTCGTAAGGTGTCACCGCGTTCTCCGGGTAAGGAGGATTGACAGCCGCGTGGATACCGAGCATGGAATCCAGCGGCGTGACGTCGGAATCCGAGCCGCCGCCGACGCACAGTCCGGCGTCCAGGAATCTGCGCAGCGGGTAGCCGGCCTTCTCTCTCTCCTCCCCGAGGCGCGAGCGGTAGATGGAGTCCGGGCCGCCCCGCAGATAGGTGAAAGGCGGCTGTGTGGAGATGCGGACGCCGAGACGCGCTGCCCTCTCGATGTCCTCCGGCAGCGTCCAGCCGAAGTGCTCCAGGCGGAGCTTTGCGGTCTCTTTTTTCTCCGGGTGGAGGGCCATGACTTTCTCGTAAACATCGAGCGCCTGGTGCGCGCCGCGCTCCCCGATGACGTGGAAGCTCATGGCCAAGTCCCGCACGATCCCGCTCTCCACGAACCGGAAGGCCTCTTCCTCCGTGTAGTTCAGATATCCCGCGCCGTCTCCGTCACAGTAGTTGTCGAAGAAAGCTGCCGTCCTGGAACCGATGGAACCGTCCATCAGGATGTCCCCGCCCAGCACGCCGATCTCCCGCGCCAGCGGATCGTCCGGCTCCGGCATATAGCACCAGTAGATCTGCAGATCCACGGGGAATTCTTCCCGGTGCTCAAGGATCAGCCGGACCGTGGGATCGTCCGGCGCGGCTCCTTCTTGCGCGTGGATGGTGGTGATGCCCTTCTTCACCGCTTCGTTGGCGGTCCAGAGCATCGCCTCCAAAATCTCCTCTTCTGTCCTGGGAAAACGATTCCTCGCGACCCTGTTCGCCGTGTCCTGCAGTCTCCCGTTCGGCTGTCCCTGCGCGTCCTTCCGGACACCGTCCAGATCCTCTTCTATCCCCAGTGCGTCAAAAGCAAGCCGGTTGACTAGCACGTAGTGCCCGCCGCGGTCCGAGATAAAGACCGGCCGCGGGATCACGTCCAGTTCCTCCATCGTGGGCGGTCTCCTCTCCGCAAGGAGTCCCTCGTCGAGCCGCATCCCGTAGAGCCACCTGTCCGGCGCCCAGGTCCGGTCTGCCTCCTGCAGTCTACGGATGACCTCCGGAATATCCTTCGCGTCATACATGCCGATCCCCTGCGCGTCGAATCCGGTGATCGTCAGATGCGCGTGGCAGTCGTGCAGCCCCGGCAGGACCGTCGCGCCGTGAAGATCCATGACCGGGACCCCGGCTGCCGCAGCCGCCTGCCGGATCTCTTCATCGCTCCCTGCCGCAGCGACCTTTCCGTCAACAGCCAGGATGGCGGTATATCGCTTCTGCCCGTCCATCGGAATGACATTGGCGCCTGTTATAGCAATGCATCCTTTCATCTTACCCTCCTGTCGCGGTCCGTTCCGCATCGCCATCTTGTACATTATTTTGTACCTTCTGTTATTATATCAGATTTTCTGCCTGCCGGCTTGCTTTTGAGAGAAGAATGCGCAATTGTTTTCAGTTTTTCTGTATAATAAAACAAAGGTTTCTCTGACAGGGGAAAGGTTTCCATGTATTGCAGACAAGAAAGGAAACGATATGAGCAGTACAAAAGATCCGATGCATTTCAAAGATTACAGAAGCGGGATCCTGACCAACGGGATCGAGAGAGCCGCGCACAGGTCTCTCCTCTACAGCACCGGACTGGACACGGAGGATCTGCACAAGCCGATGATCGCCGTGGTCAACTCCTTCACAGATATGGTCCCGGGGCACATGCACCTGCGCCAGCT
>DFIR01000018.1 GCA_002372815.1 Lachnospiraceae bacterium UBA3692 | reverse complement strand
GGGGTCGGAGGGGTCGGCGGCGGAGGAGGTGTCTCCTTCTCGTAGACGTTGACGAACAGCGCCTCTTCACCGCCATCCTCGTCATCGCATTCGATGGTCACGGTCAGCTGGCCGTCCACATCCTCCACGGTGACGGTGTAGGTGTATACGTTGGTGTCATAAGTGACGTTCTTGAGCGTGCCTTCGACCTCTTCCACCGTGTAGGTGAAGGTGCCGGCCTCATCCGCCGCGATGGTCGAGAAGCTCACGCTGCCGCTCGCGGTGTTGGTCACGGTCTCAAGCTCGTTGCCGTCGGCGTCGCGCAGGATGAACTCGAACTCGTCCGCCTTCAGGCTCCGGCCTTCCATCCGCTTCTTCGCCTTCAGGTCGTAGCTGGTGCCCAGAGGCTTGTAAGTGTTGGTGAACGTCGCCTTGTCGCCGTCACTGCAGGTGACCTTGCAGTTCAGGGTGCCGTCTTCGTTGTCCTTCACTTCCACGGTGACTTCCACAGTGTGGCTGTCGTAGATGTAACCTCTCTTGTTGTCGTTCAGCTCCGTGATATAGTACGTGAACGTCTTGCCCGCATCCTTCTCCGTGTACTTGATCTCGTCGAAGGAGAAGCTGCCGTCCGCCGCGTTCGTCACGGTCTGGATCTCCTTGTTGTCCTTGTCGGTCAGCTTGAAGCTGAACTGGCCTTCCGCAAGCTCATGATTCTCGAGCTTCTTGATGCCGTCGAACTCCGCGCTGCCCTTCGCGTTGTAAGGGTTCACGAATGCCGCGCCGTCGTCATCATACTCCGCGACTGCTGTCAGCGTGCCGTCGCCGTTGTCGGTGACGGTGACCTTCACGGTCTCCTTGTGCGTGTCATAGGTGACGCCGCCCAGGCTTCCGCTGTCCTCGGTGATCTGGTAGTAGAACACCTTCTCGGTCACGTATGCCTTCAGCTCTTCCTCGGCCGCTGCTTCCTCAGTGGCCTCTGCGGCGGGCTCTTCGCCCTCCGCAGCTGCCTCCTCGGCTGCCTTCTCCACGGTCTCGGTCACGGTGTAGGTGCCGTCTCCGTTGTCCTTCGCTCCCTCAGGAAGCTCGGTCACGGTCTGGGTCTCGCCGTTGTCATCGGTGTAGGTGTAGGTCACGGTCTCTTCGCCCGGGATCTCCTCCTCGACCTTGGTGTAAACGGTCTTGACTTCCTTCTCCACTTCCTTCTCGACGGTCGTGGTGCCGGTCTCGGACGTCTCATCCGCAACTTCCTCGGTGACAGTCTCTGTCACGGTCTTCGTCACGGTGTAGGTGCCGTCTCCGTTGTCCACAGCGTCCTCAGGAAGCTTGTCGGTCGTCTGTTCCTTGCCGTCCTCGTCGGTGTAGGTGTAGCTGACCTTGGTGGTCGCCTCGCCCTTGGTGGTCACCTTCGTGTAGACGGTCTCTTTGGTCTCTGTGGCCGCCTGATCAGCTGCCGCCTCAGTGGCTGCCTCAGTCGTCGCCTCGGTGGTCTCTTCCGCTGCGGTGTCTGCCGCCGCTTCCGTGGTCTCCTCGTCCTCTTCGACCATGTCATCCATGGTGTAGCTGATCTTGTCGAAGGTCACGGCGCCGGAGGCCTCGTTCTTCGCGGTCAGCGTTGTGCCGCCTTCCACGACGTTGCCTTCCTCGTCGACTTCGGTCAGCGTGAAGCTGAACTCGCCGTCCTTGAGGGTCCTGCCGGTCAGGGTCTTGTCCGCGATCAGCTGGATGTCGCCGCTGGCTTCATAGGTGTTCTTGAAGGTCGTCTTGCTGTATTCCGCCTTGGCGCTCAGCGTACCGTCTTCGTTGTCCTTGATGGTCACGGTGACGGTCGCGTCCTCGGTGTCGTAGGTGTAGCCGTCCTTCTTGTCGTCCACTTCGTGGATGGTGTAGGTCTTGTTGCCGACATCGTCCAGATCATAGCTGATGGTGTCGAACTTGACCTTGCCGTCCGCGTCGTTGGTCTTGGTCTGCAGGACCTTGTCGCCTTCCTTCAGCTCGAAGCTGAACATACCGGCGGTCAGGTTGGTGCCTGTCAGTTCCTTCTTCACTTCCAGATCGATCTTGCCGGAAGCGTCATAGGTGTTCTCGAAGACCGCGATCTTGTCGGCCTGGCCGTCGATCATCCAGGTCACGACGAGCTTGGTGTCGTCAGTCTCATCCGCGGTGACCTTCGCGATCGCCGTGAAGGAGTTCTCGGCATAGGTGACGCCGCCGAGGCTGCCCTTCTCTTCGGTGATCTTGTACTGATATTCGCCGATCTTTCGGAAGGTGATCTCACTGAACTTCACCTTGCCGTCCGCGTCGTTCTTAACAGTCTCAGTCTCACCGGGTGCGCCTGGCGCAGGGGTCAGCGTGAAGCTGAACTCGCCCGCTTTGAGCTTGCGGCCCTTCAGGACCTTCTTCACCTCGAGGTTGCCCTCGCCGGTGGGCTCCGAAGGTTCATCCTTCGGGGTCTTGTTGGTCACTTCGTTGGTCGTGTAAGTGTTCTCGCCGACTCTGACGTCCGCTGTGTTCGGGATGGTGACGTCGTTCGCCTCGTCGTCCACCTTCACCTTGAAGGAGACGGTGACGGAGGCATCCTTCGCCACATCCTGCGTCCAGGTCACGATGCCGCCGGACTCGGTTCCGCCCTTGTCCGCACTGACGAAGCTCGTGTACTGCGGGATCTTATCGGTGATCGTTGCCGTCGCATCCTTGCCGGTCGTGTTGGTGTAGGTGATCGTGTACACCAGCTCTGTGCCGACCTGGACGGTCTTGCCGTCGATGCTGGTCGTCAGGTCGCTGCTGTCGAACACATCCTTCACAGGCTCGGAAGGTGTCGGGTTCTTGGTCTCGTTGGTGGTGTAGTCGTTCTTGCCGTCGTTGACCTTCGCCTCGTTGTAGAGGGTCGCGCCGTTGACGTCATCATCGACCTTCACGTTGAAGGTGACAGTGATGCTGTCGCCCTTGGCCACATCGAGCGTCCAGGTCACGGTGCCGCCGGATTCCGTTCCGCCGTTGTCCGCGCTGACGAAGGTGGTGTGTGCAGGGATCTTGTCCGTGATCGTCGCCTTCACGTCCTCGCCGGTCGTGTTGGTGTAGGTGATCGCGTAAGTCAGCGTATCGCCGGGCTGCACTTCCTCGCCGTCAATGCTGGTCGTCGTGTCGCCCTCCTTGAAGACATCCTTCTCAGGATCCGTAGGAGTCGGGTTCTTGACTTCGTTCGTCTTGTAATCGTTGTGTCCGTCGTTGACGTTCGCGTCATTGACAAGGACCTCGCCGTTCACATCGTCGTCGACCTTCACGTCGAAGGTCACGGTGACGGAAGCATCCTTCGCCACATCGAGCGTCCAGGTCACGGTGCCGCCGGATTCCGTTCCGCCGTTGTCCGCACTGACGAAGCTCGTGTGCGCAGGGATCTCGTCGGTGATGGTCGCCTTCACATCGGCGCCGGTCGTGTTCTTGTAGGTGATCGCATAGGTCAGCTGGTCACCCGGCTGTACGACCTTGCCGTCGATGCTGGTCGTCGTGTCGCCGCTCTTGAAGACATCCTTCACAGGCTCGGAAGGTGTCGGGTTGGTAACTTCGTTGGTCGTGTACTCGTTCTCGCCGACCTTGACCTTCGCGTCGTTCTTCAGCTCGGCGCCGTCCACATCCTCGTCGACCTTCACATTGAAGGTAACGGTGATCTCAGCATCCTTCGCCACATCCAGCGTCCAGGTCACGGTGCCGCCGGACTCTGTTCCGCCGTTATCCGCACTGACAAAGGTCGTGTGCGCGGGGATCTTGTCCGTGATGGTCGCCTTCACATCCTCGCCGGTCGTGTTCTTGTAGGTGATCGCGTAGGTCAGCTCCTCGCCCGGCTGCACGAGCTCGCCGTCGATGCTGGTCGTCGTGTCGCCCGCCTTGTACACGTCCTTAGTAGGAGGTGTGGTGGTCGGGTTGGTGACTTCGTTGGTGGTGTACTCGTTCTTTCCGTCGTTGACTTTGGCCTCGTTCTCCAGAACTGCGCCGTCCGTCTCTTCATCCACCTTGACGGTGAAGGAGACAGTGATGCTCTCGCCCTTGGCCACATCGGCAGTCCAGGTGATGGTGCCGCCGGATTCGGTCCCGCCGTTGTCCGCGCTGACAAAAGTCGTGTACGCAGGGATCTCGTCGGTGATCGTCGCGGTCACATCGTCTTCTGTGCTGTTTGTGTAAGTGATCTTATAAACGATCTCCTGACCGGGCTGGACCACCTTGCCGTCGATGCTCGTCGTGGTGTCGCCGGCATCAAAGACATCCTTCACAGGAGGTGTATGTGTGTTGGTGACGGTGAAGCCGTCCTCCATACTGCCGGTGACCGCAACCATGTAGCCGTCCGGGACAGGATTCTCTTCAACGGTGTATTCGATATCCTTGCCGGCAGCCTTCTTGTTGAGGCCGGTCCACTTGTAGGTCCACTCGTTGCTCTCGCTGAGCGTCTGCTTCGCGGTGATTCCTTCCTGCGTGACAGCCTTGCCGTCTGCAAGGAGTGTGACATCCACGCTGTCCGGACGGATGCCGTCCAGATCATCCTGGTCATCCCAGACCTTGGTGACTTCGACCTCGGTCTCGTCAGGTGTGTGCGTGTTGGTCACGACGTAACCCTTCACCGCGTCGCCGGAGACCGCGATCGCATAGGTGCCGGTCGCATCCGTGCCGGTGATCACATTGGTCTTCGTCTCCTCAACGGTGTACTGGATCTCGACGCCGGCCTTGTACTTGTTCAGACCAGTCCAGGTGTACTTCCAGCTGTTGCTCTCGCTCAGTGTCTGTGCTGCGGTGATGCCATCCTGCTGGACAGCTGTGCCATCCGCAAGGACTGTCACTTCTACGCTGTCAGGACGGATACCATCCTGATCATCCGCGTCATCCCATACCTTCTCGACAGGGACTTCCACAGTCTCAGGCGTATGCGTGTTCGTCACCGTGTAACCGGTCTTCTGCTCTCCGCTCACGCTGATCGCATAGGTGCCGGGGCCATCCGTGCCGGTGATCACGTCGGTCTTGGTCTCCTCGACCGTGTACGCGATCTCCTTGCCGGACTTCATCAGATCCAGATTGTTCCAGGTGTAGGTCCAGGTGTTGCTCTCATCCAGCGTCTGCTTCGCGGTGATGCCGGTCTGCGAGACAACCTCGCCGTCCGCAAGGAGTGTCACTTCGACGCTCTCCGGACGGATGCCGTCTTGATCATCCGTGTCACTCCAGGCCTTCGTGACAGTCACGGAAGTCTTGCCGGGCGTGTAGCTGTTGGTGATGACAAAGCCTTCCGCCGCACTTCCGGTGATGTTCGTGCCGTACTCGGGCACAGCATCCTCCGTCACGGAGTAAGTGATCTCGGCGCCGCTGCTCTGGTTGTACTTGTAGAGATTCTCCCAGGTGTACTTCCACTCGTTGCCTTCATCGAGTGTCTGTACGGCCGTAACGCCATCCTGCTCCACATCATTTCCGTCCGCCTTCAGGTGCACGGTAACGGAAGTCGGGCGCTTGCCGTCCTGATCGTCCGCATCATCCCAGACCTTCTCGACCGGAACTTTGATGCGTTCATCGTTCGTGTTCGTAATGGCGTAAGGATCATTCTCCGTGCCGCTGCCGGTCGGGCCGGTCATCGTGTAACCGGCAGGGATCTCATCCTCGGAGACCGTGTAGGCGATCTTTTTGCCGCCGTCCTTGTACTTGTCAAGTTCCGCAATGGAGCCTTCCCAGTTGCCGTCCGCGTTCAGCGTGATCGACTTGTCGGTCTTCTCGCCGTCCGCATAGAGGTTGAAGGTGACTTCCTCCGCCTCGGGGCCGACCCAGATCTTCTTCACGAAGACTTCAGTGAGCTCCGGTGTATGTGTGTTCGTTACGGTAAAGCCGTCCGCAACGCTGCCGGACACTGCGATCGCATAGGTGCCGACGCCGTCGGTGCCGGTGATCACATCCGTCTTGATCTCCTCGACGGTGTAATCGATCTCCTTGCCTTCACTGTACTTCGGCTGGTTGTACCAGGTGTGCATCCACTCGTTGGTCTCCTGCAGAGTCGCAGGGCTCGCGGTAGTCGCATCCTCGCCATTCGCCAGCAGCTTTACCTGCACAGTGGCAGGACGGATACCATCCTGATCGTCCGCATCGTCCCATACCTTCTCGACAGGGACTTCCACGAGTTCAGGGGTATGTGTGTTGGTGACAATGTAGCCGCTTGTGGTATTGCCGGTGATCTCATAGGCATAGGTGCCCGCGCCATCCGTGCCGGTGATCACATCCGTCTTGGTCTCCTCGACGGTGTACGCGATCTCCTTGCCTTCGCTGTACTTATAGAGGCCTTCCCAGGTGTACTTCCAGGTGTTCTCCTCGCTCAGGGTCTGCTTCGCGGTGATGCCTTCCTGCGTGACTGCTGCGCCGTCCGCAAGGAGCGTCACTTCGACGCTTTCAGGGCGGATGCCGTCCTGATCATTCGCGTCGCTCCAGACCTTGGTGACAGGAACTTCCACGAGCTCAGGGGTGTGCGTATTGGTAACTGTGAAGCCGTCCGCAATGCTGCCGGACACAGCGATCGCATAGGTGCCTGCGCCATCCGTGCCGGTGATCACATCCGTCTTGGTCTCCTCGACGGTATACGCGATCTCCTCGCCTTCGCTGTACTTATAGAGTTTCTCCCATGTATATTTCCAGCTGTTGCTCTCATCCAGAGTCTGCTTCGCGGTGATGCCGGTCTGCGAGACAGCCTCGCCGTCCGCAAGGAGCGTCACTTCCACGCTGGCAGGGCGGAAGCCGTCCTGGTCGTCAGCATCGCTCCAGACCTTGGTGACAGGGACTTCCACGAGCTCAGGGGTGTGCGTATTGGTAACAGTGAAACCATTGGCGATATCGCCGGTGACTGCATAGGCATAGGTGCCCGCGCCATCCGTGCCGGTGATCACATCCGTCTTCGTCTCCTCGACGGTGTACGCGATCTCCTCGCCTTCGCTGTACTTATAGAGGCCTTCCCAGGTGTACTTCCAGCTGTTGCTCTCGTCCAGGGTCTGCTTCGCGGTGATGCCTTCCTGCGTGACTGCTGCGCCGTCCGCAAGGAGTGTCACTTCGACGCTCTCAGGGCGGAAGCCATCCTGATCATCCGCATCGTTCCAGACCTTGGTGACAGGAACTACCACGAGTTCCGGTGTGTGGGTGTTGGTCACGGTGAAGCCTTTTGTGGCATCGCCGGTGATCTCATAGGAATAAGTACCCGGGCCATCCGTGCCGGTGATCACACTCGTCGTGGTCTCTACGACGGTGTACGCGATCTCTTCGCCGTCCTTGTACTTATTCAGGCCGGTCCAGGTGTACTTCCACTCGTTGCTCTCATCGAGCGTCATGGACGCTTCGATGCCTTCCTGCGACACGGTCTCGCCGTCCGCCTTCAGGCCGACTTCGACGCTCTCAGGGCGGAAGCCATCCTGGTCATTCGCATCATTCCACACCTTCTCGACAGGAACTTCCACGGTCTCAGGGGTGTGGGTGTTGGTCACGGTGAAGCCTTCTGTTGCGTCGCCGGTGATCTCATACTTGTAGGTACCCGGACCATCCGTACCGGTGATCACAGCTGTCTCGGTCTCCTTGACGGTGTAGACGATGTCTTTGCCGGCTTTCTTCTGATTCAGATCCTGCCAGGTATAGGTCCACTGGTTGTCAGCATCCAGTGTCTGCTTCGCGGTGATGCCGGTCTGCGAGACAGCCTCGCCGTCCGCAAGGAGCGTCACTTCGACGTTCTCCGGGCGGATGCCGTCCTGGTTCTCCGCGTCTTTCCAGACCTTGGTGACCGTCACAGTCGTCTTGCCAGGAGTGTAGCTGTTCTTTACGGTGAACCCGGTCGCTGCGCTGCCGGTGATCTCCGTCTGATAGTCGGTGACCGCATCTTCCGTCAATGTATATGCGATCTCTGTACCGGTCGTCTGGTTGTACTTGTACAGACCCGTCCAGGTGTACTTCCACTCGTTGCTCTCATCCAGTGTCTGGACGCCGGAGATGTCTCCCTGCACAACATCCACACCGTCCGCCTTCAGGTGCACGGTAACGGAAGTCGGGCGCTTGCCGTCCTGGTTATCCGCATCATCCCAGATCTTCTCGACCGGGATCTCCAGACGCTCATCATTGGTGTTCGTGAAGGTATACGGCGCCGACTCCGTGCCGCTGCCTTCCGGGCCGGTGGTGGTGTAGTTCGCAATAGCGTCCTCGGTCACGGTGTACGCGATCTCATGGCCGTCGGTCGCGTCATATTTGCGCAGCTTGTCGAAGCTGCCTTCATTCGCCCCGCTGCTCGGAAGCGTGACCGTCTTGCCGGTGTCTTCCCCGTCCGCGAGCAGGTGGATCGTCGCAGTTTTCTCGGGTCCTACCCAGACCTTCTTGACAAAGATCTCGGTCTCCTCGTCGTTGGTGTTGGTGAAGACGAAAGGAGCCGCCGCTGTACCTGCGCCAGTAGGGCCGGAGGTGCTGTAGCCTGTGATGGCCGCCTCTGTGACCGTGTAAACGATCTCTTTGCCGGCTTTATACTTATCCAGACCGGTCCAGGCATATTCCCAGTTGTTGGAAGCGGTCAGCTTCTGCTCAGCGGTAATGCCTTCCTGAGATGCCTGCTGTCCGTCAGCAAGGAGAGTGACTGTCACTTCCTGCGCTTCGGGTCCGATCCACTCCTTCTTGACATGGATCTCGGTCTCCTCAGGCTCATGTGTGTTAGTGATCGTCCCGTGGTCCTTCGCCGGCGAGCCGGTCGTGGTGTAGCCGTCGATCGCAGACTCCGCGACGGTATACTCGACCTCCTGGCCATTGTTGAAACGAGGAAGGCCGGTGTAGGTGATCTTGTACGTGCCGTCGCCATTGTCAACAACAGTGGGTTCCTTACCCTCGACCGCAGGAGACAGGGTCAGCTTCTCCTTCAGCTCATCCGCCGTCAGACGCTTGCCGTCCTGGTCGTTGTTATCGACCCACTCCTTGGTGATCTCAAGGTTGGTGAGCTGGTAGTCGTTGGTGTATTTGACCGCGTATGCAGTCTTCGTCTTCTCAATAGTACCCGTGGAGGTCTGTCCGGCATTAAAGGTGCTGTCCTCACCTTCAGTCAGTTCAGCTTTATTGAAAGCAAAGCCGTCCGCCAAAGCTCCTTCCGCGAATGTATAGGTGGTTCCGCTGGGCAGGTTCGTAAAGCGGAGGTTCCAGCCATCCTTCATCTGGACGCTGATCGCCGTGCCGCTGGGAGCGTAGTAATAGCCGCTGCTGCTGGGACCGGTCGCACCGGAGACTGTAGCATCCATAACCGTCGCGCCGGCTTTTGTGTCATAGATCGAGAACCAGACCCAGTAGTCGGAGTTGTGTTCCGGATCATCTGTGGGCTCGGTCGCAGGCGCCTTACTGTTGTTCACCGTCAGGGTGAAGGGGAAAGTTGCATCCTTAGGCGCATCTTCACCGGTAACGGCTTTGGTCAGGTTGAGGTTGGAGCGGCGATGGTTCGTCGCAGTGAGTCCTTCTACTGCGGTGTCAACGTAATATGTGGAGCCCTCAATGGTATACGTTGTCGCGCCGGAAGGTGCGGGATGCTTGTCGTCGACCTTGATGAGCATGGTCTTGACGCCGTTGATGAGCATCGGACGCACAGTAGGCGCGTCAAGTTCCCAATGATACTGTGTATCATCGAGTTCCGCGAAGGAGAAGTCGTGGCCCAGAGCACCCGGAAGCGCCTGGCCGTTCTTGATGAGGCCGACCGAAATATAAGTACTGGTCGTCCAGCCATTATTCTTGCTCAGAGTGGCGTCGTGGAATGCCTGATTGTCCATAAGGACTGTAAGGGGCAGGCTGTCCACATCGGGATCGCCGCCTTCCCACTTTTTGGTGATTGTCAGCTGCTCCGAGTCAGTTGCTACAGGGTCCGGGTTAATATAATCACTGCTCTGCTTCCCGGCAGCATCCCGTGTATCGTCCCAGTCCAAAGATGCATTTGTATTGGTGCGCAGAGAGTAGCTGCCACCGCCATTGTCGACAATGTATTTCTGGATATTCTCGTCGAGAGAATCGTATGTAATATCGCCGTTCTTCAGCTTCGCAATCGTATCATATGTATACTGGCTGGGATATACATCGAAAGTAACTGTATATGTCACACCATTTTCGAGTACGCCAAGGGAAGAAAGGTCCCACTGAACCTCTCCGTCTACAAGCTGTGCTGCCGGCGGCGCCGGGTCATCAGTAGATTTCCACTCGGTGCCAAGACCACCATTGCCGGTGCCATAATCGCCTCCCGCACGATAGTACTGATAGGATGTTTCGTCGACTTCCAGCAGCTCGACGGAAGTCGTACCGACCTTGACATTATTGGTCGTGCCGTCATCGATCTCCACATCGGCAAAACCGGCCATTTCGATCTGGGCAAGGATCGCATTCAGCGCATTTTCCAGTTCTGTTGTATTGGATGCCGAATAGTAATTACCAGAGGGTGCACCGGCATCCGTTGTCAAAGACTGCATACGGGATACATCGCCATATGCTCCGATCGTGAAGAAATTGCTGACTCCGATCCTGGTAGCTATGGTCTGCGCATCATCTTTTGCATGATCATAGCAACGGGTCACGGTCGTGTCATTCTCAGATCCGGATCCCCACACACCATACGTATCGTGGTATGACTGATTGTAATCATTCGTATGGTTGGGATAAGTGCCTTCTGTATTTCTAAATGTCGGATTGCCATCTGAAACGAAGATGACAAATGTTTTGTCCTGGTGGGTATCCGAATACTGGACTCCATTTGCTGTACTGAGAGCATCCTCCCAGTTCGTTCCTCCTTCGGCAGTCGCACCATCAACTGCTGTCTGAAAGCTGGATAGTGTGGTAACAGGAGTTCTTGCCACAGTAGCATCATTTGAGAATGTGACAAGTGCCATTTCCACCATGTCACTCGGATTGCCATCCTGCCCGTTTTTGGACAAAAGTGCAGAAGCGACACTGTTGACGGCAGACTTAGCAGCTGCAAGCCTGGGATTGGAGCCTATATATCGGGTCCCAGTATACTGATGCCAGCTTCCGTCATTGTACCAATATGCATTATTATTACGTGTCAGTTCAACGTATTGTCCGTTGACCAATCCGTACAGATTATTGCCGTTTTGCGTGGTGGCAGTATAAACGGTGGGCGTATTCATACTCCCCGACACGTCCAGAATGACCGTCACATTGACATACTGCGGCACTTTCTCCGCCTGGCCAGTGACGTTCAGCGCCAGTTTGTAAGTACCATCACCATTAGGTTCGATACTCTTCTTATGTGCCGGCACATCTCCCGCCGCCGCATACACATTCCCGGCAATCGAAGCGAGGACCATCAGGACTGTCATCACAGCCGCAATGATCAGCGAGAGGCCTCTCCTGCCAAATGCTCTTCTCTTTCCCATACTCGACCTTCCCTCTCTGCATATCCTTTTGGTGACTGAGACTCAGAAACGCGGGAAAAAAGGCATTCTCTGCCCTTCTGCCCACACCGCAACAACATAATGTTAGTTATGTTGTTACAAAGGATCCTTATGGTTCCGTCCGGTCGGAAGGCGTGCGCGTATGATTCCGCCAAATAAAAAGGACCGCCTCACCGGCGGTCCCTGAAAGAGTTAGTTATTACGAAATTGCCCGACAAAAACGCGGCGAAATTGTTTTTGAAAAATATTTCCGTAACATATTGCAAAATCTCATGTGAAATGATATAGTCACATTGGACTCAAATCCTAACAGAATAGGAACGCTTTGAACAACATAACTAACATTATGTTGTTTTTTTGTCGTCATTTCGTCACACCCTTTCTCCTCCCTGCGCACTGGCAGTACACTTTCGCACATATTTTCCAACGTTTTTTTGTAACAATTGCCGTTTTCGGCGGTGTAGATGCGCGTCACGTTGATGCTGCTGTGCCCGAGCAGGTCCGCCAGGCCGGTCAGGTCGCGCGTCTGTTTGTAGTAAGAACGGGCAAAAAAGTGCCGCAAGTTGTGCGGATGGAGCTTGGCCGGATCGACGTCCGCCGCCTCCGCCAGGCCGTGCAGGCTCCGCCAGAAGTTGCTGCGGTCGAGCAGTCTGCCGTTCCCGGTGATGAAGACCGGGCCGCTGCGGATGCCGTACAGATCGCAGTAGCGCAGGATCCTCTCCTGCAGCACCTCGGCCACCGGGATCCTCCTCGTCTTGCCCTTCAGGCGGATCTCCACGACGCCCTGCCGCACGCTTTCCACAGTGAAGAACCGCAGCTCGCTCACCCTCGCGCCGCTCCCGGCCAGCGTGAAGATCCCGAGCGCGAGGCGGTAGTCCCCTTTGCGCACGGCCGCCCTCAGCAGGCGCTGCAGTTCCTCCCTGGTCAGTTCCTGCTCGAAGAAAGTGATGGTGTCCCTCTGCTGCCGGAACCGGTGCACGCACAGGTCCTCCCGCCCGATGAATCGAAGGTAGGCGTTCAGCGACGCCAGCATGGAATTGGCGCTGGACAGCGCCATGGTCTCGCCCAGCTGTGCCTTGTAGGCCAGCACGGTCTCTCGGTCAGGGGCGGGACCGGGCACTGTTCCTTCTCCGGCCGTCCCTGCCCCGGCCGTCCCTGCCGCACCCTTCTCTCTGTTCTTTTGAAACTCCTCTTGAAACGCTTCGAATCTCCGCAGATCGCGCATGTAGCGCTCGATGGTCGCAGGTGCGCTCTCCCGCTCATAGAGCCAGGTGCGGAACGCCTCTGCGGTGGATGTCTGGTTCATGATACCCTCCTCGCTGCTGTGCAGGGGCCATCCCGGACGGCCGCCGGCACAGGACGATGAGGTGACGAATACTGCCTGTCACGCTCTCTTATGTCTGTCTGTACTGCCTGTAAAACGTAAAAAGCGGGGCTGCTCGCTTCAGAAACCCTGTTTCTTACTGCGATACAGCCCCGCAGGCTTTTTTCGGATGATCGGACCGCCTGCGCAGGCGCAGGCGCCGGTCTGCTCTGTGATCAGAGCAGGATGTACTTCAGGACGAACACCACTGCCAGCACATACATCAGCGGGGAGATGTCCTTGGTCTTCTTTGCACACAGATGCAGGATCACATAGGAAATAATGCCGAGTGAAATGCCTTCCGAGATAGAATACATGAAAGGCATCGCAAAGATGGCAATATACGCCGGAATGGCTTCAAGTGTGTCGTCCCAGCTGATCTTGACGACCTGCTGCATCATCAGGAAGCCGACGACGATCAGGGCCGGTGCCGTCGCGAAGGACGGAATGGTCAGGAAGATCGGGGAGAAGAACAGCGCCAGCACGAACAGCGCGCCCGTAGTGATCGCCGTCAGACCCGTGCGTCCGCCTTCCGCGATACCGGAGGAGGACTCGACGAAGGTCGTGACGGTGGAGGTGCCGAGCAGTGCGCCGGCCGTCGTGGCAACGGCGTCCGCCATCAGAGCGCCCTTGATCGCAGGGAGCTTGCCGTCCTCATCCAGCATGTCCGCCTTGGAGGCGCAGCCGATCAGGGTTCCGAGGGTGTCGAACAGGTCGACGAACAGGAACGAGAACATGACCGCGAAGAAATTGAAGGATCCGATCGCGGAGAAGTCAAGCTTCAGGAAGGTCGGCGCCAGGGACGAAGGCGTGGACAGGATACCGGAAGGAATGAGGCTGTAGTAGCCGGCTTCCGGAGCGGGGACATAGAGTCCGACCAGCTGGCACACGATGCCGATCAGCCAGGTCGCGACGATGCCGATCAGGATGTTGCCGCGGACGTTCTTGATGACCAGGTAGGACGTCAGGATGATGCCGACCAGGGCCAGCACCGCCGTGATGCCTTCCGTCGCGAAGGTCCCGTTCTTGATGGAGCCGCTGAACGAGAAGATCGAGACCAGCGTGGAGCTGTCGACGACCAGGTGCGCGTTCTGCAGGCCGATGAAGCAGATGAACAGGCCGATACCGACGGACACGCCCAGCTTCAGGGTCGTCGGGATGGCGTTGAAGATCGCCTCACGGACATTGGTGAGCGACAGGATGATGAAGATGATACCCTCAACAAAAACTGCCGCCAGCGCCACTTCCCAGCTGTAGCCCATCTGCAGGACGACCGTGTACGCCAGGAACGCGTTCAGACCCATACCTGCGGACAGTGCGAAGGGCAGGTTCGCCATCAGCGCCATGCAGAGGCAGCCGATCGCAGACGCGAGCGCTGTCGCCGTGAACACCGCGCCGGTGTCCATTCCGGCATCACCGAGAATGCTCGGGTTCACCGCCAGAATATACGCCATCGTCATGAATGTCGTGATACCCGCCGTGATCTCCGTGCGGACGTCGGTACCATTTTCTTTCAGTTTAAAAAACTTTTCCAATGGTTTGTCCTCCTATCTTTTAAGATGTCATTGAGCCATGAAAAAAACACGGGAATACTATACCGCATTCCCGTGCCCTCTTCAATTGTCATTGTTTACACTTATTTAATAAATTACTCCGGATTCTTGACGACATTCCCCATTTCCGGGGTCTGCGCGGGCGCTGCGGCTGCCTGTGCGGCCGGTACATCCGGCGCTGCGGGCTGCTCGGGCGGGGCTGCCGGCGCGATCTGCGGGGCCGGAGACGGGGCGTTCACTGCTGTCGCGGGTGCGGAGGCTGCGGACGCCGCCGGCGCCTTCGCGTCGGCCTTCGCCACCAGCTGCTTGAAATGCCAGCGGTAGAGGCGGTTGTATTCGTTGTCTTTTCCTTTTCCGAAGAGGATGCCGTGGCGGCCGGAAGCGGTGTAGGCTTCGATGTATTCGGGCAGCCAGCGGGCCTTTCCGCCGCCGACGTGGCGGAAGGTGTAGACGCGATGTTTTCTCGTAACGAATTTGAGTGTGCGCGTGTCGGTCGTGTGGACCCAGACGATGTCCTTCAGCGGGATGGCGAGGACGCTGCCGTAGAGCTTGGCGAGCACCGCGTCACGGGTGAAGAGCAGGTAGTAGTACGAGTGGGCGCGCGACGCGTCGCGGTCGATCCGGCGCAGCTCCTCCTCGGAGAAGCTGTCCAGGGAACCTGCGCTGATGAGCCAGGCGCCGATCATGGGCAGCCAGTAAAACAGCACGGGCAGCAGCAGGAAGAGCCAGGCCAGCTCCGGCCGCACCCAGTCCTGGGTCAGGATGCCGTTGTCCTGCATGTAGCGGATGCCGGCCGGCCCGGTATAGGCCAGCGCCGCGCCGAGCACGTGCAGCAGGAGCACGGACCAGAGCGCCGGGTGGTAGGAGTGGATCTTGTTCATCCGCCGCTTCAGGGCGGGCATCTCGCCGTCCTCGCGCCTCTCGACTTCCTTGCGCAGCGCCTTCTCGAGCGGCGTCTCTTTGTGGTCGGCCACCTTGGACAGCCGGCCGTTCACGATCTCGTAGCCCGCCTCCGCGAGCTGCTTCTCCTCCGTGCTGCGGGTCTCGCGCGGCTCCTTGAAGCTGCCGGCCTTCTCCGCCTCCCGGATCAGCAGGAAGAATTCCTCCCCCGCCAGGATCGAATACCGCTGGCTCTTGTTCCCATACACCACAGCCGTGGTAAAAGGTTCCAGCCGCTTCCTGAAGTCCTCGTCGCGCCACTTCTTCCGGAATCCCTGCGAGCGCAGGGTGATGTAGTCCTTGTAGCGGGTCACGATCTGCGCCTTCTTCCCGTTCGGCGCGCAGTTGACCCAGATGATGTCGCGGGTCGGGATGGCCCGGAGTCCCTCTTTCATCCTCGCAATGACCGCATCTCTGGTGAAAAGCAGGCAGTGCAGCGCCTCCGCCTCCGGCACGTCCTGCTCGATCCGGATCTTCTCCACCGGCGACAGGGACGCCCAGGACCTGCGGATCTTCCGCCTTTTGGCCAGCACTCTCAGAAATCCGAGCAGCCACACCAGCGCCACGAGCCCCGCGGCCGGCAGCATCACCAGCACCGCCGTCCTCCGGCTCCCGCCGGTCCGGTAGATATCCAGCGCCGTCAGCATCGACAGCGTCAGCACCACCCCCAGCAGAATATAGCGGATCTTCACGCCCTCCCCCCGGACATCCTCCGGCGGGATCTTCTTCATTCTCTTATTCAGAACAGGCATGCCCGGTACGGAGCGCATAGGACATTCTCTCCTTTCTGATCTTCTGACAGATTCCGGCTGCGGACCTCGCGCAGTCCTTTTCATAATAGCATTCTGCGGGGGCGGTGACCAGTGGATTTGGAGGAATTAGGAACCGGATGGCCGCCTGCTTTCGGAATCCTGCATGCTGCGGTTGTGCTTGTGTCATTCCACCTTTTGTGTTATTGTGTCGTATATACGTTACTGCGCCGTGCGATTACGTATATTGTGTCTTTGGCGGCACGGAAAGGAGCACTGCATGGACCAACTTCGACAGATCACCGAATTGCTCGATAAACAAAAGGAAGACACGTTAAAACTCATCTCCCGGATACAGAATACCAAGGGGCCTTCCGATCAAGGTTCACTGATTCTGAGCGGAAATGCGAACAACAAGAGCTTCTACTACCGCGCAGCCCACGATGCCCCCCTGCAATATCTGTCAAGAAAGGGCAATGAAGACCGCATCCGGCAACTCGCTCAGCAGGAATATGACGAGAAGCTTCTCGCAGCAGCAGAAAAGCAGGTCCTGGCACTGCAGAAGGCGTCCTCCCTTCTGTCCGACAGGGAACTCGGGCGCGTTTACGAAAGTCTGCCCTCTGCCAAACAGGCTTTGATCAAGCCCCTGTACCCCGACCGGGAGCGCTTCATTCGCGAATGGGCCGCTGTCACCTATCCACCCGCCAAAATGGGCAAAGATGTACCGGAGTGTTACTCCGAGCGCGGCGAGCACGTGCGCTCAAAATCAGAGAAGATCATCGCCGACAAATACCTTCACCTGGACGCAGTGGAATACAGATACGAGTATCCCCTGATCCTCCTTGCAGACGGCGTGAAGGTCATCTTCCGCCCGGACTTCATGCTTCTCAACAAGCGGACCTGCCGCATCTTCTACCACCAGCACCTGGGCCGCATGGACGACCCCGATTATGTCGCCGATAACCTCCGGAAACTCCGAATCTTTGAGCAGAACGGAATCTTCCTGGGCGAACACCTTTTCTTCACTTACGAGACGAAGCAGGAGCCCTTCGACGACCGCACCCTGGATCCACTGATCAGGAGGTATTTGCTGTGATGGATGCATTTCAAGCTGTCCTCAAACCAGGTACTGTCAGAAAAGAATCGCTATTTCAGGAAATTTAGTTGTCCTATTTATGGGTACTGGCTTAGGTGAGGCTTTTCGCTTTCAAATGGGGTTACGTCTGGGCAAAGCGAGTGCATGCTGCTCTTTCGCTTTTCAGGTCTTCCTGCTGCTTTCAAAGCGAGCTTGCTAAGGTGCCTTTTCGCTTTCAGTTTTAAAAAATTCTGAGCAAAGCGAGTGTTAGTATGTGCAAACTCACTTTGCTCAGTCATTTCTGCATTCCAAAGCGAGAAGCTTCCGAGAAAAACTCGCTTCGGCATGGCATATTCCATTTGAAAGCGAAAATGACCCTCCGGGCACTCGCTTTTGCCCGGCACATCCACATTTGAAAGCGAAAACGCTCCTCCGGGCGCTCGCTTTCAAATGCCCCAAGACGCAAATAAAGCGAATGACCCGCGGCCACTCGCTTTATTTCAAGAATTCATTGCAGAAAGCGAACAGGATCAACCCTCACATTCCGCGCCGGATCGCATTTGCATCCCTCACGGGTTCAAACCCTCACATCCCACTCTGAATCACATGGGGCATGCTTCTCTTGTGGGCGCTGCCGCGCTCTTTGGCGGCGATCTTCGCGTCGATGTCCGGGTCGCCGCAGGTGCCGAAGCGGATGTATTTGTGGATGTCGCTGTAGAGGAGGCCGAGCTTCTCCTCGTCGGTCTTGCCGGAGAGGCCGTCTGTCGGGGGCTTCTCGACGAGCTCGCGGGGCAGTTCTTCCATGGTGAGGCCGACCTGGACGACTTCGACGCTGGTCAGGGTGGCAAGCAGGGCAAAATCACAGGAAGTATCCCCGTCCTTGGTGCAGTAGCCGACGGTCGCTTCGCTCTTGTTGCCTGTGCCGACGAGGCGGGCGCCGATGGCCTGGGTGATGTAGCGCAGGGTCGTCATGCGCAGGCGGGGGCCGACATTGATGTCACTCTCCACGGAGAATTCCACGGGGAAGCCTTCGTCCGCCGCGAGGACGGCCGCGTGGAGGTCCTGGTGCATCGCGCCGATGTTCACGACCCGCTGGTTGATGCCGAGCACGTCGCAGACTCTCTGGCTGTCCGCGATGTCCTTCTGCACGCCGTCCGGCAGCATGACGCCGTAGACGTGGTCCGCGCCGAAGGCGCGGGCGCAGAGCGCTGCGCAGACAGTGCTGTCCTTGCCGCCGGAGATGCCCAGGACGACCTTGTCAAAATGGGTCTGCGCTGCAAATTCTTTCAGGTTCGCGATGAGGGTATCCCGCGCCTGTACGGGATCAAAAGTGTATTCCGCCATGTCCATCTCCTTTCTGCCGCCGCGGCGGGAAATCGCCGCAGCCATGGATGCCGCCGCGGCGGGCAAGCGCCGCAGCCATGGATGCCTCCGCCATTGAGGCCGCCCGCGGGCGCTGCAGCCGTCATAGGCGATCGCCGCAGCCACGGACGCCGCAGGCGCTGCCGCCGCTCCCGCCGTCCTTACACCGCGCTCTCGCGGACGTCGGCGATCATCTGCATCTTCATCTCGTAGTACTTCGGCGTCATGTCGAGGTAGTGCTTGTGGGGGTTCTCGAAACGCTGCTCTTCCTGCCAGATCTCGGTGGCGAGCTGGTGCTTCACATAGGCTGCGATCTCGGAGACGGTGCGCTCGGGCATGATGCGCTCGCCGCCGGCGATGACCTGCTCCTGAAGCTTCTTCTGGCTGCAGTTCTCGAAGTAGCGGACCTTCCAGGGGCGCTCGGGGTCGACGAAGCGGAAGCGCTTCGTGACGTCCACGGGCTCACCCGCGCCGGCGAGGAGGTCGGCGATCGCGTGGCCGTTCTCGTCGTAGATGCGGTAGACGTCCTTGAGGCCGGGGTTGGTGATCTTCTCCAGGGTCTCGGAGACCTTGATGCGGGGCTCCATCTTGCCGTCTTTCTCCACGGCGCAGAGTTTGTAAACGGCGCCGAAGACCGGTTCGGACCGGGAGGTGATCATGCGCTCGCCGACACCGAAGGAGCTCACCTGGCCGCCCTGGGTCAGGATCGAGGTGATGGTGTACTCGTCAAGGCTGTTGGAGATGACGATCTTCGCATCCGGGAAGCCGGCCTCGTCCAGCATCTTGCGGGATTTCTTGGTGAGATAGGCAAGGTCGCCGCTGTCGATGCGGATGCCGAAGTTCTTGGACTGGATGCCCTTGTCGCGCATCTCCCGGAAGACGGTGATCGCGTTCGGGATGCCGGTGTCCAGGACATTGTAGGTGTCGACCAGCAGGACGCAGTTGTCGGGATAGATCTCGGCGAACTTGCGGAAAGCGGTCAGCTCGTCCTCATAGAACATGACCCAGCTGTGGGCCATGGTGCCGCCCACCGGGATGCCGAATTTCTGGCCTGCGAGGACCGTCGCGGTGCCGTTCACGCCGCCGATGTAGCAGGCGCGGGCGCCGTAGACCGCTGCGTCGTTGTTGTGAGCGCGGCGGGCGCCGAAATCGGAGACGGCACGTCCCTGCGCCGCGCGGACGATCCTGCGCGCCTTGGAGGCGATCAGGCTCTGGTGGTTGATCTGGGCGAGGATCTCGGTCTCGATGATCTGCGCCTCCACGAGGCCGGCGACCACCGTGATGACCGGCTCATTGGGGTACATGATGGTCCCCTCCGGGAAGGCGTACACGTCGCCGCGGAACCGGAAATCCGCCAGATACTGCAGGAATTCCTCGTCGAACAGGTTGAGGCTGCGCAGGTATTCCACGTCCGCCTCGTCGAAGTGCAGGTTCACGATATAGTCGACGATCTGCTCAAGCCCCGCAAAAACAGCGAAGCCGCCCCCCTCCGGATTCTTCCGATAGAAGACATCGAAGGCCACCTTGCTGTCCTTGTTTTCCTGGCGGAAATAGCCGTTGGCCATCGTGAGCTCGTAGAGATCCATCATCATGGCGATGTTATTTGCGTCGTGCTGTGCTTTCATAATCTTTTTTCCCCCTGTGTGAGCCGGTCTGTGTCAGCCAGCGTCAGTTGAAATACTCGTCATACCAGACGAGGAAGGTGTAAATGGTCCAGACCTTTCTCCACAGGTCGGAATTGCCGCCCAGGTATTCCTGCAGGATCCTGTCGAGGGCCTCCGGCTTGAAGAACTTCGCGGCGGTCTCGCTCCTGAACCTGCGCCGCATGTCGGCGCCGTAGGTCTCGTCGGCGAGCCAGTGGCGGATCGGGACGATGAAGCCGAGCTTCTTCCGGAAGGCCACTTCCTGAGGCAGCACCTTCGCGGCGGCGGTGCGGAAGGCGACCTTGTTCTGCTCCGCGTTCACCTTAAACCGGGACGGCATGCGGGACGCGATGTCGAAGATCCGGCGGTCGGTGAGGGGCATCCGGACTTCCAGGCCGGCGGCGGTGCTCATCTTGTCGACGTTCAGGTAGATGTCGCCCTCGAGCCAGATGCGGATGTCGATGTCGGACATCCTCGCCAGCGGATCCAGGCCCTCGTTCTCCTTGTAGATGTCCTGCACCAGGTCGATGGGCCGGAAGGAAGGGTCGTAGCGGAGAAGGAGGTCTGCTTTCTCCTCTTCCTTCATGATGTTGGTGTTGCCGACGTAGAAGGTCGGCAGGTTGTCGCCGTAGCGCTCCGCGTTCCGGTACATGTTGTAGCCGCCGAAGAACTCGTCCGCGCCCTCGCCGGAGTAGCAGAGCTTCGTGTGCTTCGCGGTCTCAATGCACCCGATCGCGAAAACGATGGCCGAAGCATCGCCCAGCGGCTGCTCCATCCCGCGCATCACGTATGGCACCGTCTCGAAAAATCTCTCCGGGGTGATCAGGCAGCGGCTGTTCTGCCTGCCGAGGAGCCTCGCCGTCTCCGCCGCCAGCGGCGACTCGTCGAAACGGGGGTCCTCATAGCCGCAGGAATCGCTCATTTGCGCGTCCGACATCGCGAACACATAGGAGGAATCCACACCGCCCGACAGGAAGGACTCGGCGGTCTCGCCGTCCTCCTTGACTTCCGTCATGATCTCCGCCAGCGTCGTGTGGATCTCATCCGCCCAGTCCTCCAGCGAAGGGCCTTCGTCCGGCTTGAACTGCGGCGCGAAGTAGCGGCCGATCGTGATGCTGCCGTCCTCCCGCCGGATCAGATAATGCCCCGGCAGCAGCTTGCGGATCCCTTTGAAGAAAGTCTCCTCGCCGGCCGTGTAGGTGAGGGTCAGGTAGATCTGGAGCATCTTCTCATTGAGGACTCTCTCAAAGCCCGGTGCTTCCAGGATCTGCCGGATCATCGTGCCGTACAGGAAGCGGCCGTCCTCCGTGACGGCGTAGTAGAAAGGCTTCGTCCCGAAGGGATCGCGCAGGCAGAAGATCTCCCCCCGCGCCTCGTCCCGGAGGGCGAAGGCGAACATGCCGTGCAGATGGTTCCCCATCTCCGTGCCCCACGCCTCATAGGCTTTCCGCAGGATCTCCGGCTCCCGCTCCTCCCGCGTCAGTTCCGGGGAGATCCCCAGCTCCGCGCAGAGCGCCCGCCAGTTGCGGATATGTCCCCGATATTCCAGAATCTCTGTCATGTATACCTCCAAAACCGCGGGGGACCTTCCCCTGCGTAAATGAGACCGCGGGGAGAACCGTCCCCTGCGTGAATTTACTCCTTCTCCAGCCTGTACAGCTCCTGCCGGATGTCCCAGACCTGCTCCTGCGCGCGCCGGATCTGCTCCTTCGAGCTGCTGATCCGCGCCTGCACCAGGAAATCCGCGATCGTTCCGTCGAAGAAGTAGTCCGCCATGCTGATCAGGTCGCCCATCTGCACCTGCAGCTGCTCGAACTGCCGCACGTCCGCGAGCTCCTTGCTCAGGCGCTTCAGCGACCGCTTGGCCCTCTCGATGTTGGCCTGCGCCTCGTGCATCTTATTATGCTTGAAATATGTCGAAAAAAACTTCCCGCCAAAGATATCGACCAGCCCCCACATGCCGGCACCCTGCAGGCTGTCCTGGGCCCTGTCCAGGTAGTCGAGCGTCTCGGTGCAGGCGCTGATCGCCTCGCGGATCTCTTTCAATTCTCTGCTGCTTCGCATGGTATGTTCCTCCGGTCAGGATTGTTACGCGGCGTCTCTAGTACTGCGACAGGAACTGCCCGCACAGCCTCTGCGCGGCGCTGTTCTGCAGGATCTCCGGCCGCAGCGCGTTCAGGAAATCCTCCGTCGTCGCGACGCGGTACATGTTCTCCGCATAGTAGGTGTGCATCATCCTTGTGAACGCCTCGTCGCCCATCGCCCTGCGCAGCCGCAGCAGGAAGAAGCATCCGTACGGATAGACCGTCGTCTGGTAGCTGCGCATCTCATTGTAAGGCACATCGATGTACCTGTCATGTCCGTACGCCTGATTCCAGACCTCTTCCTCCGCATCGTCCCAGGAATAGGTGTCTCCGAGCCCGTTTTCGCTCAGGTACATCCTGTAGACATGCTCGCAGTAGCTCGCGAACGACTCGTCCAGCCACGCCTCCCGGTACTCATCGTTGCCGATCGTCCCGTAGAACCAGTTGTGGCCGACCTCATGCGCCGTCACCGTCGCGCAGCTGGTGCTCAGCGCATCCGCGTCATTCTCAAACATCTCCGCAAAAGAAGCAAGCTCATCCGAAATGAACACGATCTGCGGATATTCCATGCCGCCCCCGAACAGCGGACAGCACACCACGTCCAGCGTATCATACGGATACGGCCCGAACGCCTCCGTAAAAGCTTCCACCGCATAGACCCCGCTCTTCAGCAGGATCTCCGCATTCCTGTCCGAATGGCTCTCATAGTAAGTCGCGGTCACCGTGACGCCATCGTCCAGCGTCTCCGACTTCTGCACGAGCCCTTCGCCCGCCACCAGGGCAAAATCCCGCACCTTCCGCGCCTGTGCCCGCCAGCAGGTGTAGCCGTCGGAGATGGCCGCCGGGTCGATCCCGTCCGCAACGCTGCCGTCTGAGCCGTCGCCCGTGCTGCCGTCGGCAGCCTCCTCCACGCGCCGCTCCTCGCCGGTGGTCACCACCAGCCAGCTGTCCGGCGCGGCCACGGCCGCCTCATACGTCGCCACAGGCGAACAGAAACACTCGCCGTCGTCGAACCCCGGCGCCGTATTCCATCCGTCCTCGCCGTACATCGCCAGGATCGGGTAGAAGTTTCCGACCGTCAGCACCGGTTTGCTCCCGTTGCTCGCGAACCAGCTGCTGTTGTCCGAATACCCGAACACGTTCCTGACACCGCTGTCCACATCCGAAAAAAGCGGATAGGCATACGTCAGATACAGCTGCATCCGCTCCCCGGGCCGCAGCGGCTCCGCCAGGTCGATCCAAACCACGCTGGCATCTTTCGGATCCCGGCGCATCTGCGCCGCTTCCCCGGTCCGCCCGTCCACGATCTCCCCGTACCGCGTATCCGCGATCTCGTCGAACGGGTCCTCCCCCTGCGGCAGCCCGTAGGAGGCCCGCAGCAGGTCCAGATGCATCTGCGCATAATCCCGCAGGCACACAGTCGTCCATTCGTCGGCAGAATCATTCCGGAACGCCACGATCTCCCGCAGGTCCTGCATCGTGAATGCCGACTCTTTCTCCGCCTTCGTCGGCGCATGCAGCACAACGTCGATCGCGTAGGCACTTCCTTCTTCCTCGGCGAGTGCCCCTGAAAGGTCCCTCACACTTCCGTCCCTGTCAAGGCACACCGACGCGCCGCTGTCCGTCAGGCTGTCGAAGACCGCCCCGACGTCCGCGTAGCCGGGCTGCCCCTGGCCGGAAGAAGACTGTCCATGCCCGGAAGACGATGACTGTCCCTGACCGGTTCCGTTACCGGATGTCTCGGAAAACGGTGCAAAAGCCTCCTGCTCCTGCCGGATCAGCAGGAACGAGACCGCGATGATCAGGATCGCGATCGCGAAGATCGCGGCGACCATAGCGAAGACCAGTCCGGCCCCGCCGCGCCTGCGCCTGCCCTGCGCATACGGGTTCCGGTCAGCCGGCTCCCAGCCGGCCGGCTCCCGATACCGCCCGCTCACTCGGACAGCGCCTGCATGTAGCCGATCAGACGGTCGCGCCCCCGGCGGCTGAGGTCGTTATACCGCATCAGCAGCATATATTCATCGGTTCCTTTGTTCACGATCAGGTAGTCGCCCTGCGTGTCCTGCCTGTCCAGATCATCGCCCAGAATATCATACGGCGACACCTTCAGCGCCTCGCAGATCGCCATGATCTTGTCGGAGGAAGGATTCGTCTTCTTCCTCTTCCAGTCGCTGATACTGCTCTGCGCGATCCCGGTCCTCTGTGAAAATTCCTTCTGCGACATCCCCTGTGCTTCCATCAGTTTAAAGATACGTTCACTGATGATCATTTCCGTACCCCTTTCTCTGCCTTGCGGCATGACTATTCAGTTTTTTACGATGATGTTTTCGCTTATGCGAATTATAAGGTTTTAACTGCTTCTTGTCAAGTATTATGCGCGCAAGGGACTCACACAGGGGACGGTTCTGTGTGTGGACTCACACAGGGCGTACACACAGGGGACGGTTCTGTGTGTGAATGGCAGGGGAAAAAGGCAAAAAAGTCAGTAAAATAGCGGGCCGCACAGGGGACAGTCCCCTGTGCGGTCCGCTATTTTTTGGTATGCCTCACAGACAGAACCGTCCCCTGTGTGAGGTGAGATCATCCTTGCAGCAGCTTCACGAACATGTCCCCGCATTCCGCGGTGGAGGCGGTGCCGCCCTGGTCGGGGGTGAGTGCCTCGCGGTGGTTGACGAGCATGTCCTCCATGACCTCCAGGATCCTGGCGCCCCAGTCCTCATGGCCGAAGAAGTCCAGGAGCTGGGAGGCCGACCAGATGGCTGCCAGCGGGTTGGCGATCTGTCTGCCCGCGATGTCCGGCGCCGAGCCGTGGATGGGCTCGAACATGGACGGGAACTTCCGCTCCGGATTCAGGTTGGCGCCGGCCGCCAGGCCCATGCCGCCCGCGATGGCCGCGCCGAGATCCGTCAGGATGTCGCCGAAGAGGTTGGAGGTGACCACGATCTGGAAGCGCCCGGGGTCCTTGACCATGAACATGGACGCCGCGTCCACGAGGTAGGAGTGGGTCTCCACGTCCGGATACTCCTCGCCGACTTCCTTGAAAACGCTGTCCCAGAAGACCATGGAGTAGTTCAGGGCGTTGGCCTTGCTGATGCTGGTGAGGGTCTTGTGCTCTTTTCTCGCCAGTTCATAGGCGTAGCGGATCACGCGCTCCGTCCCCTTGCGGGAGAAGACACCGTTCTGAATCACCACCTCGTTCGGCTGTCCCTTGTAGAGCCAGGCGCCCGAGCCGGCGTACTCGCCCTCGGTGTTCTCGCGGACGAAGGTCATGTTGATGTCTTCCTGCTTCACGTCCTTGAGCGGGCAGGGAGCGCCCTTCAGGAGCTTCACCGGCCGCAGGTTCACGTACTGGTCGAAATCGTGCCTTATCCGCAGCAGCAGGTCCCGGAGGGAGATGTTGTCCGGCACGCCCGGATAGCCGACGGCCCCCAGCAGGATCGCGTCGTACCCGCTGAGCGTCTCGATGCCGTCGTCCGGCATCATCTTCCCGGTCTTCAGATAATACTCGCATCCCCAGGGAAAATCCGTGAACTCAAACGCGAATCCGCCGTCCAGCGCCGCGGCGGCCTTCAGTACCTTCACGCACTCCGCCATGACCTCCGGTCCGATCCCGTCACCTGCCACCACCGCGATCCTGTAAGTCTCCATCTGTCTCTCCTTTCTGAAAGCGCGCAGGGGACGGTTCTCCGCGCGGTCATCCGCGCCGAAGAGCGCGCAGGGGACGGTTCTCTGCGCGCTCCCCCGCATCAAAGAGCGCGCAGAGAACCGTCCCCTGCGCGCTCTCAGCAATCATTTGATGAACCCGACCTGCTTGCTGATCAGTTCGACCTGCTCATCTTTCTTCTTATTATACTCCACCTTCTTCTCTTCGAAATAGTTTCTTCCGTAAGAATCGATGGAGACGATGAGGGGACCGAACTCCTTGACGTGGCTGTGCCAGAGGGTCTCGGGCATGCCCAGGTCCTTCCACTGGGCCTCGACGATCTCCTCGACCTCGGTGGCCGCGACGACGGCGTTGCCAGCGGGGAAGACGCAGTGGATGGCGCCGAAGTCCTTGCAGGCTCTCTCGGTGTTCTCCTTCATGCCGCCCTTGCCGACGATGACGCGGACACCGGTGATCTTCACGAATTCATACTCGAACTTCTCCATGCGCATGGAGGTGGTGGGGCCGACGGAGACCATCTCGTACTTGTCGTCGCCCAGGGGGCGGATGATGGGACCCGCGTGCAGGATGGCCGCGTCGCGGACGTCCACGGGGATCTCCCTGCCCTCTTCCACCACGCGGCGGTGCGCCACGTCGCGGCAGGTGGTGAGATCGCCTGTGAGATAGATGATGTCGCCGATATGGATATCCTTCAGATCCTCCGCGGAAACAGGGGTGACCAGGATCTTCTTGCCGTCTCTGATTTCTACTGCCATTTTATGTCCTCCTTTCCGGGTGCTCCGGGCACCGGCTCATTCTCAGGCTTCCTTGTACTCGAAACCGGTGTGGGTATCCACCGTGAAGTTGAGATCCTTGTCAAAAACGATGTGCCCTCTCCTGTGGCTCCAGCAGCCGACGTTGACCGCGACGCCGATGGCGGAAGGATGGCGGGCCGTGTTCTCGATGTTGACGCCCATGACGGAATACTTGCCGCCCATGCCCTGGGGGCCGAGGCCGATCGCGTTGATGCCGTCTTCGAGGAGTCGCTCCATCTTTGCGGCGTTCGCGTTGTCATTGTGGGAGCCGATGGGACGCATCAGGGCCTTCTTGGAGTTGAGAGCGGCCGTCTCGACGGAGGTGCCGACGCCGACGCCCACCAGGAGGGGCGGACATGCGTTGAGGCCGTAGGAGGTCATCCTGTCGAGGACGAACTTGGTCACGCCCTCGTAGCCTTCGCCGGGCATCAGGACCGTGGCGTTGCCGGGAAGCGTGCAGCCGCCGCCGGCCATGTAGGTGTAGATCTCGCAGGTGTCGCAGTGGGGGACGATGTCCCACCAGACGGTCGGCGTGCCTTTGCCGACGTTTTTGCCGGTGTTGTACTCGTCAAAGGTCTGCACGGAGTTGTGGCGCAGAGGCGTGTTGACGGTCGCCTGCATGACGGCGTTCTTCAGCAGGACCTCGAGGTCGTCGATGTAAGGGAACTGGGTGCCGCACTTGACCCAGAACTGCAGGACGCCGGTGTCCTGGCAGGAGGGACGGCCCAGCTTCACGGCCAGCTCCTGGTTGCGGAACATGGTCTCGTAGATGACGCGGGCCATGGGCTCGTCTTCCTTCTCGCTGAGCTCATGGAGCTTGGCGATGACGTCGTCCGGCAGCTTGATGCCGGTAAAACCGACGAACTGCGCCATGATATCTGTCAGTTTCTGTACCTGTGCTTCGTGGGACATGGGAATCTCCTTTCCTGGTGTGAGACTATGGTAAAATGCTCTGGTATGAGACATTCTTTACGGGAAGAACGGGAAGGCGATCGGCAGGACGATCATGCTGACGACGGTCGCGATGA
>DFIR01000004.1:26607-32565 GCA_002372815.1 Lachnospiraceae bacterium UBA3692 | reverse complement strand
GGGGACTTAAACTAAATGCCATTGGGACGGTTCTCTGTGTGAGCACCGGAAGGAACCGTCTTCCCATATCCGTGAGAGCCACGGTTCACTTCTCGGAGATGTACATAGACCTGCGCGGCGCACCTGCCGGGCAATGACCAACTCGGCCCTCGTTCTGATGAACGAGGGCCTCAAACATTGGGTCAACAAAATCCGCAGCCTGAAGCTGCGGATTTTGACCCGGCAGATCCGCTGCGCAGATCAGGTACATCAAGCCGCTCGTTCAAAAGTGTCTCTCACGGATATGGGATGTCGGTTCCTGTCGTGCTCACGCGGAGAACCGGCCTGCGGCGCGGCCGGAGAAGCTGCCCGGGCGTGATGGTGACATGCCGGGACGCTTTTATGGACGTTTTGTTCTCTATTCCGTCCCACTTCCGTACATCTGCATTCTCACAGCGCATCTTCCATGCACGTGAGAATACAGGGCACACACCCGCCTTAAAGAAGAAGCATCCGAATATACCTGATCGCAGGAAGGCCCCTGGCAGTTCGGAGGCGCAGTGTCCGCACTGCGTCTCCGTTGTCCTACTGTCTGAGGACGCCGGTCATCAGAGCGGCGGCCGAGTTGGGACATTGGCTGACAGGGGCCTTTCTGGGATCTATGTATATTCTGCTGATTCGTCCGACGAGTGTGTGCCCTGTATTCCTTACGTGCATGTACGCGTTCTGCGTGTATCTCAGCGAAGTGATCGTGGAACGAACGGATGCAGGCTGCCTTTATGTGCCTGGTGGAGCGCGCGGAGAACCGTCCCCTGCTCTGTATTTCTGAAAATTCAGATAATTTAAAGGAAATAGCACTAACTGTATTGACAATAATGACAGAATCGTTATAATAAAATTAACAAAAGCAAAGGAGAACGGTCCGATGTACTAGCTAGCAAAGTTTCACCGATCAGATCAGTGGAGAACCAGAAGCAACAAAAAGCATCAAATGAATCCGTCGGAATAAGGACAAGGAGGTACGGACCAATCATCTGAGCAGGCTTACAGCCCCTTCAGCAAGGGCAGCAGGAGAAGGACCAGAGGCAGGAAGGAGCTAGGAAATCCAGTAGATTCCACGAAGCTGTTCCACAGAAGCTGTAACGGTCCGGACATAAGCTTCAAGGAGGGCGGACCATTGGACAAATTTCACACCTGAGGGAGATGCTCCGGAAGACCGGAAGTCATCTCCCTCCTTTTTTTGTGCCTGGAGCGCACCTGCAGGTCCCTCTCACGGGCTCACACAGGGGACGGTTCTGTGTGTGTATTTTGCCGGAAAGTATGGTATGATTGAGTCAGTATCAGGGGAATAAGGGCTCACACAGAGAACCGTCCCCTGTGTGAGAGAACCCTGCGTGAGCGCAGAGACGAGGAGGATCCACATGATCACGATCGGCAGACAATTTGGAAGCGGCGGACATAAGATCGGAGAGTTCCTGGCGAACCGGCTGGGGATGCCTTATTACGATGACGAGCTGATCCTGCTCACGGCAGCGGAGCTGCTGACGGATGAGAATGAAGGGAAGAATCCCCTTTTTGACAGAACGAACTGCAGCGTGCGGGAAGTGCAGAAAGCGACGATCCTGGAGCTCGCGAAGAGAGAGCCGGCGGTGATCGTCGGGCGCTGTGCGGACGATATCCTGAAGAAGGCCGGCGTTCCGACGCTGAGCGTCTTCATCGCGGCGCCCTGGGAGCAGCGGATCGCCAGGACCATGCGCGTGCAGGGACTGTCCAGAAGCGCGGTCGAGGAGCTGACCCGGCGCAAGGATGAGAGCCGCAGGGCCTTCTACCGGGAAGTGACCGGCAAGGAGTGGGGCGTTCCGGAATCCTATGACTTGTATTATGACACGTCGGAGAGCGACATCGGCAGCATCATCGTCGACATCATCCGGCACTACAAAGAGCTGCAGAAGACGGCGAAGGCGGCAGGAGAGGACGGGAAGTGAGTTACAGTTTTTTTGCTACGGTCTCGAGGATGAAGTATATCGAGCGCTGGGCACTGATGCGCAGCACCCGGCCCGAGAACCTGTCGGAGCACTCCCTCGAGGTCGCGATGATCGCGCACGCGCTGTGCACCATCGGCAACGTCCGCTTCGGGAGGCAGCTCAACGCTGAGCGGGCCGCCCTCATCGGGCTGTATCACGACGCGTCGGAGATCATCACCGGCGACATGCCGACGCCGGTCAAATATATCAACCGCCAGCTGAAGGAAGCCTACAAGGCGGTCGAGTATCAGGCGGAGGAGACGCTGATCGAGCGTCTGCCGGAGGACCTGCGGCCGACCTACCGGGAGATCTTCCACCCGGAGGAAGCCCTGTCGGAAAGCTCCGCACAGGAAGGCTCCGCACAGGAAGACCTCTCTCCGGAAGCCGCTGAGGAGCGGGAACGGATCCGCTACACGCTCCGCCTCGTCAAGGCGGCAGACAAGCTGTCGGCGCTCATCAAATGCATCGAAGAGGAGAATGCCGGCAACGGAGAGTTCCGCACCGCGCGGCAGACCATCCTCGAGGCGGTGTGCGCACTGGAGGAGGAGCTTCCGGAGGTGCGCGTCTATACAGAGGAATTCCTGCCCGCTTACGGGCACACGCTCGACGAGCTGTCCTGACGCCGCAGAACGGCAGGGCAGTTCGCTAAGAGCCAGCAGGAGGGACGCACTTGGGAGAAAACGGACGCACCTCGCGGGAGAGCAGGGAACAGGCCGGACAGCGGGCAGCTTTTCTGGCGCGGCAGCGGAGACTGTTCAAGATGGTCTCCGTCGGCGTGGTCGACGATCCGGTGAACCGCGCGTACGATATTTTCAGTACGGCCGCGCTGCTCGCGAACCTGGCGGCAGCGATCATGAATACATTTGAAGGGCTCCGTGCGCAGTACGGGGCTGTTTTTGTTGCTGTGGAGACGGTGACGGTCCTCTTCTTCGCGGTGGACTATGTGCTGCGGATCATGACGGCGGGCGCGCTCTATCCGGACCGCTCCCAGAAGCAGGCGATCTTCAGCTACATGACATCGGCCGCCGGCATCATCGACGTGATGTCCTTCCTGCCCTACTGCCTGCCTTTCTTCTTCCCGGCCGGGATGGCCGCGTTCCGGATGTTCCGCGTCGTGCGGATCCTCCGGCTCTTCCGGATCAACGCCTACTACGACTCCCTCAACGTCATCACGGAAGTCATCTCCAGCAAGAGGCAGCAGCTCCTGTCCTCCGTCTTCATCATCCTCACGCTGATGCTCGCCTCGAGCCTGTGCATGTACAGCCTCGAGCACGACGCGCAGCCGGAGGTATTCGAGAATGCTTTCTCCGGCATCTGGTGGTCCGTGTCCACGCTGCTGACCGTCGGCTACGGCGATATCTATCCCGTGACGACGATGGGCAGGATCTTCAGCATCATCATCACTTTTCTCGGTGTGGGCATGGTCGCGATCCCGACAGGTATCATTTCCGCCGGCTTCGTCGAGCAGTATACGCGCCTGCAGAAGCTGGGCGACGCGGCGGAACAGGAGGACCTGCGCTTCATCAACCTCAAGCTCCAGAACCGCGACAAGTGGAACGGCAAGAGCGTCAACGACCTGGGACTGCCCAGGGATTCGATCCTGGCGGCGATCCGCCGCGGCGGACAGATGATCGTCCCCCACGGCGACACGATCCTGCAGCCGGGCGACCTGCTCATCATCGGCGCGAGGCCCCGCCCCGGCGACCGTCTCCTGAAAGTCAGCGAGGTCGTCCTGCGGAAGAATCACCGCTGGAACGGCAAGCGCATCAGCGAGCTCAACATCTCCCGCCAGACCTACGTCATCCTGATCAAACGCGGCAGCACCGCCGTCATCCCCAAAGGGGACACCATCCTGCTGGAAGGCGACCGCGTCTACATGTTCGACCAGTCGGAGGCGGGGGAGTACATGCGCCTGTGAGCCGGCGGAGGCAGCTGACGGCAGCCCTTTTTTACATCTGATTGGGTACTTTAAAAGCCTGTAAATATGTAATGCAATCTGCAGTACATGTTTACAGGCTTTACACATGCTGTTATCGAACGGCCGGCCGCGGGCTGATCCGGATGCATCAGGAGAAAAACCGCTCCCGCACCTCGCGCACAGGCATGTCCCGGCCGGTGAAGAGCCGGAAGGCGGCGACGCCCTGCCACAGGAGCATGGCGAGACCGTCGACGGTCGTGCAGCCCGCCGCCTCCGCGTCGCGCAGAAGCTTCGTGCGGACCGGATCGTAGACGGCGTCGGTGACGACGAGCTCCGGGCGGAGGACGGTCCGGGGATCCTCCCCGGCCAGTATGCCGTCCAGGATACTCGCATCCTCGTGCGGGCGCATGCCGACGCTGGTAGCGTTGGCGAAGATGTCGCTGTCCGCGAGCGCGGCGCGCACCCCTTCCGTGTCCGTGAGGTCCAGCAGGGAGATCGCGCAGGCGGGGGCGACGGCGCGGATCTTTTCGGAGAGCTCCTCTGCGCGGGCCCAGGAAGAGCCCCTGCGAAGGAGGAAGGTGACGGAGCGGGCGCCATCCAGAGCACACTGCACGGCGATGGCACAGGCGGCGCCCCCGGCGCCGGCCAGGAGAAGCCTTTTGCCCCGGATCTCAATGCCCCGGTCGCGGAGTGAAGCGACATACCCTTCCCCATCCGTGGTGTATCCGGTGAGGACGCCGTCGTCATTGACGAGCGTATTGCAGGCGCCGATGATCGACGCAGCGGGGGAGAGACGGTCGGCGTACAGCGCCGCGGCGGTCTTGCAGGGCATGGTCACGTTGGAACCGCGGATCCCGAGTGTGCGGATGGCCTGCAGGGCATCGGCGGTCTGTGCCTCCTTCACGTCGAAAGCGATGTACACGTAGTCCAGCCCCAGAAGCTGCGCAGCGTAGTTGTGCATGGCCGGTGAGCCGGAGTGGCCGACCGGCGAACCGATCAGGGAGAGCACGCGGGTCGTGCCGGAGATTCTGTTGTCCATTTGAAAGATCCTTTCTTGGTCAGTGCGTCAGTGCGGTCAGCAGACCGGTCTGTTACGACCTGCTCGTGTCGCCGGCCCGCGCGATGGCCTGCCGGCGGCAGGCGGAGGGCGTGATCCCCGCGACGGCGCTGAAGCGGGAGGAGAAGTTGGTCTCGTTCCCGAACCCCACGCGCTCCGCGATCACGGCGACAGGCAGGTCGGTCATCTCCAGCAGTTCGCGGGCCCGTGTGACGCGCGTCCGCAGGAGGAAATTGTAAGGCGTCGTCCCCATGTGCTGCCGGAACAGGCGCAGGAAATAGGACCGGGACAGGTGGGTGATCCCGAGGAGGGTCTCGATGTGCAGGTCCTCGGCGTAGTGTTCGCGGATGTAGTCGGCGGCGGTCTCCATGAGCTCCCGGTGGTTCCGGTCGGCGCCGGGCAGTTCCCGGAGCCTGGCGGACGCGAGGCGCTGCAGGATCCGGTGGACGTCCAGACTTGCCGACAGCACGGCGGAGGCGGTCTCCTGCTCGACCCGGTGCAGGAGATGGTCGAAGATCTCCCCGAGCGTCTCGGAGACGGGGATGGCGGCAGGCCGGCCGCCGGGATCGATGATCTCGAAGAGCGCCCGGACCCCCGCTCCGTCCATGTGCACCCAGTAGTGCTCCCAGCAGTCCGCGCCGGGGGCGGTGCGATACTTCTGGGGCGTCCGGCAGTCGATGAGGACCGCGGTGCCGGGGGTCATCCGCAGGACGTACTCGCCCTGGATCAGCTGCCCCTCCCCCTCGGTGGTCAGGAAGAGCAGGAAGCTGTCCTTGTGCGTGCGGGAGGTCTCAAAGCGCCTGCCGGCGCGGAATCTGCCGGCCTCCGTCACATAGTAGGGCTGTGCCAGCGCCGTCGGGCCGGGGGTCGTGCGGATCCAGAGACTGTCCTCCGAAATATCCAGATTGTAGGTCAGCAAAACAGACTCCTTTCTGCGATTGGAAATCTGTAGACTTTTTCATAAGAATTTTAGAAAAACG
>DFIR01000004.1:24276-26494 GCA_002372815.1 Lachnospiraceae bacterium UBA3692 | reverse complement strand
AAGAAGCAGCGGCGGCGCGGGCACAGGGGATCCGCGCGGGCGCTTCGGCAAGGAGGGTAAGACATGAAGAACTGTCATCTGGCAGTGGACATCGGTGCTTCGAGCGGACGGCACATTGTCGGCTGGACGGAGAACGGGCAGATCCGCCTCCGGGAGATCTACCGCTTCGAGAACGGCGTGCGCCGCGTGAACGGGCATCTCTGCTGGGATCTCGAGGGGCTGCGTGAGAGCGTGATCGAGGGCATCGCGGAGTGCGGGCGGCAGGGTTTTGCCCCTTCGACGATGGGCATCGACACATGGGCGGTCGACTTCGTCCTGCTGGACAAGGACGGGAAGATCCTCGGGGACACCGTCGCCTACAGGGACGAGCGCACGGATCCGGTCCGCGCGAAGCTGGAGGCCGATGGGATCCTGCAGTTCGACGAGCACTACCGCCGCACCGGGATCCAGTACCAGAAATTCAATACGATCTATCAGCTCCGCGCCTTGCAGGAGGAGCATCCGGAGTATTTCGAGCAGGCGCAGGACTTCCTGATGATCCCGGACTACCTGCACTACTGCCTGACCGGCGTAAAAGCCAACGAATACACCAACGCCACGACCACGGCCCTCGTGGAGGCGGCCACCGGAAAGTGGGACAGCGAGCTGCTCGCGCGCCTCGGGCTGCCGGAGCGGATCTTCCGGGAGATCGTCATGCCGGGCACGGTGCTCGGACGTTTTACCGAGGAGATGCAGGCGCGCACGGGACTGAACCCCGAAGTCGTCGTCCCCGCAACGCACGACACGGGCTCCGCTTTCCTGGCGGTCCCCGCGAAGGATGAGAACGCGGTCTTCCTGTCCTCCGGCACATGGAGCCTGGTGGGCGTCGAGAACCGGGCGCCGATCACGACCCCGGAGAGCTGCGCGGCCAACTTCACCAACGAGGGCGGCTACGAGTTCCGCTACCGCTACCTGAAGAACATCATGGGCCTCTGGATGATCCAGAGCGTCCGCAGAAATATCGAGGCGGAGCGCCGTCAGCTGGCGGAGCGAGGAGAACTGCCCGCCGGCATGGAAGTGAAGCCTTCCTTCCCCGAGCTGATCGCGGCGGCGGAGTCCGAGGCGGACTTCCGGGCGGTCCTGGACGTGGACGACGACCGCTTCCTGGCGCCGGACAACATGATGGAGGAGATCCGGAAAGCCTGCGCCGACAACGGCCTGCCGGTCCCGCAGACGACCGGCCAGGTGATGCAGTGCATCTACCAGTCGCTGGCCGACGACTACCGGCGCACCATCGAGACCCTCTCCGGCCTGACCGGGAAGAAATACACCAGCCTCAACATCGTGGGCGGCGGCTGCCAGGACATGCTCCTCAACCGCATGACCGCGAAGGCGACCGGCCTGCCGGTCTACGCGGGACCGGTCGAGGGCACCGCCCTCGGCAACCTGATCGTGCAGTTCCTCTACGCAGGGGAATACGCCGACCTGCAGGCGGCCAGGGACGCGATCCGCGAGAGCTTCGAGATCAGGGAGATCCGGGCCTGAGACGGGGACAGCCGCTCAGACGGACCAGAGACAGAAGGATACTGACAGAAAGATACAGACATACAAATACAGAGAGAAAAAGGCAGAAACAGCACTTATTCACAGGAGGGAAGTAAAATGTTAGTGAACACCAAGGCAAGGATCGGCGTTTTCTCCATCGCGCTCGGCGCGTACCTTCCGCAGTTCCCGTCGCTCGTGCCCGAATTCGAGGCCCAGTACGAGGACTTCAAGAAGACCAATATCCCGGACACGGTCGAGCTCATCGACGGCGGCATCGTGACCACCAAGGAGAAAGCCATGGAGGCAGGCGACAAATTCCGCGCGGCGGACGTCGACCTCGTGATCCTGCAGCTCCTCACCTACGCGACGTCCTACAACATGCTTCCGGCCGTCAGGGACCTGAACGTGCCGGTCGTCCTGGTCAACGTCCAGAAGAAGAAAGCGCCGGATTACCCCAACACCGACACCGCCACCTGGCTGGGTGAGCTCTACGCATGCGGCGCCGTCGGCGAGATGGTCGCGGACCTCGAGCGCGCCGGCAAGCGCCACGCCGTGATCACCGGTGTCGTCGAAGGCGGTGATCCCCAGGTCAAGGCGGAGATCGAAGACTGGTGCCGCGCCGCGCAGGTGCGCCGCCGCTTCCGCGATACCAACCTCGCGCAGATCGGCAGACCTTATCCCGGCATGATGGACC
>DFIR01000004.1:23466-24186 GCA_002372815.1 Lachnospiraceae bacterium UBA3692 | reverse complement strand
ACCACCGCATGTGGCTCTACACCAAACAGTTCGACTGGGAGAAAATGTGGGCCATCGCCGACGACATCACCGACGAGGAGGCGATCCGCGCCAAGGCGCAGGACATCCTCGACACCTTCGACATCGAGGGCGGCGGCACGATCGAGAAGGTCTGGGACATGGCCAGGTACGTCGTGGCGTTCGAGCAGTGGGTCAAGGATGAGAAGCTCGGCTTCGTCGCCTCCCACTATGACGGCTTCGCGCAGGGCGTCGCGGGCAAGCTGGACAGCATGCTGATCCCCGCTTTCTCGATGCTGATCAAGCAGGGCACCGCCTGCGCCGTCGAAGGCGACATCAAGGTCGCGATGGCGATGTCCATCCTCAAGACGATCTCCGGCATGGGCCAGCTCAGCGAGATGTACTCCATCGATTTCAACGAGGACATCTGCATCATCGGCCACTCGGGCTCCGGTGACGCCGACATCTCCAAGGCGAAGAAGCCCACGATGAAGATCGTCCCCGTCTTCCACGGCAAGACCGGCGGCGGCTACCTGACCCAGTTCTATCCTGCACCTGGCCCTGTCACCTACCTGGGCATCACGCAGGACCGCGACGGCCACTTCAAGTTCGTGGTCGCGGAGGGCGTCAACGAGGAAGGCCCGATCTTCACCTTCGGCGACACCAACATGCGCACCCGCTTCACCTGCGGCGCCAGAGAGTTCTGCAACCGCTGGAGCGAGG
>DFIR01000004.1:0-23423 GCA_002372815.1 Lachnospiraceae bacterium UBA3692 | reverse complement strand
AACCGCTGGAGCGAGGCCGGCCCGACCCATCACATGGCGGCGGCGAGCGGCAGATATATCGACACCATCCTCAAGGTCGCGAAGATCTTCGATGTCCCGGTGGACGTGATCACGCGCTGAGCGGAGGACCGGACAGAGAACGGCGTAGAGCAGAAAATAAAGAATCTAAGGAATTGGGCGCGGAGAACGCGCAGCATCATCTTTCAGGAGGATAGAAAAATGGCAGATAAGGGTATTTACGGGATCGCGTGTGTGGAAGGCTTCATGAGAATGTGCATGGACGGCTGGGACCAGGGCTGGCACGAGCGCAACGGCGGCAATCTGACCTACCGCATGAAGGAAGAGGACATCGAGGCTTGCAGACCTTACTTCCACACCCCCGGCGAGTGGGTGAAGATGGGCGTGCAGGCGGACAACCTGGCGGGCGAGTATTTCATCACGACCGGCAGCGGCAAGTACTTCCGCAACGTCGAGATCGCGCCGGCCGAGAGCCTGGGCATCGTCGAGATCAATGACGCCGGCGACAGCTGGAGGATCGTCTGGGGCCTCGAGAACGCGAAGCCTACCAGCGAGTTCCCGTCCCACTTCATGAACCACAGCGTCCGCAAGGCGGCCACGAACGGCGCCAACCGCGTCATCTATCACTGCCACGCGACCAACGTCATCGCGCTGACCTATGTGCTGCCGCTGACCGACAGGGATTTCTCCCGCGCCCTCTGGAAGAGCGCGACCGAGTGCCCCGTCGTGTTCCCCGAAGGCGTCGGCGTCTGCCCCTGGATGGTTCCCGGCGGCGCGGACATCGCAGTGGCGACCAGCGAGCTGATGAAGACCTACCAGGCAGCGATCTGGGCCCAGCACGGCCTGTTCACCTCCGGCCCCGACTTCGACATCACCTTCGGTCTCGCGCACACCATCGAGAAGAGCGCCGAGATCTACTGGAAGGTCCTCGCCACCGGTCAGCCGATCCTGCAGACCATCACCGACGACGCCCTGCGCAGCATCGCCAAGGACTTCGGCGTGCAGCTCAATGAGGCATTCCTTGACTGAACCACTCTGACGCGTATATGAGAGAGGCTGCCGTACTGAATTTTCAGTGCGGCAGCCTCTTCCTTTGCGCGAACCGCTTCCCCTCCTTGCAGGCCCCCTCAGCCCTGTGCTATACTGCAGCAGAAAAGGAGATGAAAGCGGTTTCACGGACACAGGAAGGAGACTGCCGCGAAGGCTGTCTGGAGGCGTTTTATGTACAGGAATCCGATCTTAAGAGGCTTCTATCCGGATCCCTCCGTTGTGCGGGTGGGATCCGATTATTATATGGTCAATTCGACTTTCCAGTATTTCCCGGGCATCGCGATCAGTCACTCGAAGGACCTGGTGCACTGGGAACTGATCGGCCATGCGCTGACGGATCCGGACGATCCCGATCTCTCGGACATCCGGGATTCCCACGGGATCTGGGCGCCGGACATCTCGTACAGTGACGGACGCTATATCATCATGGCGACGCTGCGCCTCAATGGAGATGGGAAGAGAGGCACGCCGGTCCTCCGGCGCCAGCTGGTGGTCTCCTCGGAACGCCCGGAAGGCCCTTACACGAGGCCCGCGAAGCTGGAAGTGGACAGCATCGATCCCTCGCATTTCGTCGACAAGGACGGACAGCATTATCTTGTCATCAGTCCCGGCGTCCGGATCCTGCCGCTCAGTGACGACTGCACCCGGGTGACCGGCGAGGCGGTCACCGTGTGGGAAGGCACCGGGGAGCGCTGCCCGGAGGGGCCGCATCTCTTCCGGCGCGGCAAGTACTATTACGCAGTCCTCGCGGAAGGCGGGACCGGCTACGGGCACGGCATCAACGTCGCCCGCTCGGAGAATCTTCTGGGCCCCTATGAGCCCTCTCCTTACAACCCGATCCTGCGGCAGACGGATCCGGAGGCGCCGATCCAGCGGACCGGGCACGGCAAGCTCGTCGAGACGCAGAACGGCGAGTGGTGGGCCGTCTACCTGCTGGGCCGTCCCAACAGCGGCCGGTACACGACGGTCGGACGCGAGACGGGACTGGACCCGGTCACGTGGACGGAGGACGGCTGGTTCCTGATCAACGACGGGAAGGGACCGAGCACCCTGCAGCGCAGCCCGGACCTGCCGGAGCAGACCTGGCCCCGCTGGCTGCGGGATGACTTCGATGCGGAGACGCTCGACATGCACTGGCAGTTCGTGCGCAGGCCGCGCCCGGCGGACCTGTCGCTCACGGAGCGCCCCGGCTTCCTGCGGATCTATACCGGCGACGGCGTTCTGTCGGAGATCCGGGCGGCCAACACCCTCCTGCGCAGGGAGGAGGAGCTCTGCTACACGGCGGAGACGGCCCTGGAATTTGCCCCGGCGGCGGACGGGGAGCAGGCGGGACTTGTCTGCTACTACTCCACAGCGACCTACCTGCGGTGCGCGCTCTGCATGGAGGGCGGACGCCGGATCCGGCTCGCCGCGAACCGCGGACACGGGGAGGAAGTGCTCGCCGAGACGGGCCTGCTGCCGGAAGGCAGGGTCTGGCTCCGGGTCGAGGTGGACCATCTGCGCAGGACTTTTTCCTACAGTCTCGATGGAGAGCGGTATCTGCCGGTCGGTACGGCGGAGAACTGCATCTACCTGTGCGACGAGGGCGTGCCGGACGATCCGAAGCGGCACACGGGGACCCTGGTCGGCATCTACTGCAACAACGGCGGCAGGGGCAGCCGGATCCCGGCGGACTTTGATTATTTTGCCTATTCTGACGGGCAGGAGGACGAATGATGGGTGAACTTCTCTGGAAAGCAGACCTGGGGGACGGCCGGTACCGCAACCCCATCCTCTGCACCGACTATTCCGATCCGGACGTGATCCGCGTCGGCGACGTCTTCTATATGACGGCCTCCAGTTTCCAATATACGCCGGGACTGCCGATCCTGAAGTCACGCGACCTGATCCACTGGGACCTGGTCTCCTATGCGCTCGACAACATCCGGGAGGCGGGTTATGAGAGACCCCGCCACGGGGACGGCGTCTGGGCGCCGGCCATCCGGTATTATGACGGGATCTTCTACATTTTCTACGGGATGCCCGACGAAGGCATCTACTGTGTGAAAACGGCGGACCCCGCCGGAAAGTGGGACGCGCCGGTCCTGGTGCGCCCGGCGAAGGGATTCATCGACCCCTGCCCCTTCATCGACGAGGACGGCAGGATGTATGTCGTGCACGCGTACGCGAAGAGCCGGATCGGCTTCAAGAGCAAGCTGGGCATCTTCGAGATCTCCCGCGAGACGCTGCAGGCGGTCAGTGAGGACGCCTTCATCTTCGACGGAGAGGATCCGGCACATCCGGCCATCACGATCGAAGGGCCGAAGGTCTACAGAAGGGACGGCTATGTCTATATCCTGGCGCCGGCGGGCGGGGTCACTTACGGGGACCAGCGCGCGCTGCGGGCGAAGGACGTGCACGGCCCTTACGAGATCCGCACGGTCTGCAGCCAGGGCTCGACGCCGGTGAACGGGCCGCACCAGGGCGGCCTGGTCGACACGCCCTCCGGGGAGGAGTGGTTCCTGCACTTCCAGGACGCGGGCATGTACGGGCGCATCACCCACCTGCAGCCGGTGTGCTGGAAGGACGGATGGCCGGTGATCGGCGTCGACCCCGACGGGGACGGCTGCGGCGAGCCGGTGCTGACATACCGCAAGCCCGCCGCGGGTGCCGGAGAGACGCCCCACGAACCGCCGGCGGCCGATGACTTCCCGGGCGGGAAGTACGGCCTGCAGTGGCAGTGGACGGCGGACCACGACGACGCGCGCTTCCTGTGCGGAAGGCAGGAGGGGCAGGAAGATGTCCCCGCAGACGGGCTCAGGCTCCGCGCGGTGGACGTGACGGGCGAGGACGAGCCTGTGCTCTGGGACTGCCCGAACATCTTCACGCAGAAATTCTGCTGCCGCGCCTTCACGGCGCAGGCGGAGATCGACCTGCGGGAGCTGGCTGCGGGCGGCCGCGCCGGCATGTGCGCCTTCGGCGGACAGTACGCCGCGCTGTCGCTGCACCTGACGGAAGACGGACGGAGCATCCTGGAATATGCGGAGTCCGCCGGAGAAGGGAAGACCCGGCAGGAGGAAGTCCTCTCCGCGAAGGAAATTGCCCGGCCGGAGCGGCTCTTCTTCCGCATGCGTCTCGCGGGCGCAGGAGACGGGGCGGCCCCTGCGGCGGTCACCTTCGCGTGGTCGGCCGACGGGGAGACCTGGCAGGAGACCGGGCACGCCTTCACGCCGTCGAAGCACACGTGGGTCGGCGCGCGCATCGGCCTGTTCGCACTGGCGAAGGCCGGCGGGGAGGCAGGCTGCGTGACGGTGCGGAACTTCCGGATCGAAGCGCTGCCCGAAAATGCATGAGGACCGACAGGACCGGCCGGAACAGGCCGGCATAGGATATGGACGATATGATCACACTTTCACAGGACGGCCTGCATGTGGAGGGGGAGACCTTCACAGGCGGGACCGGCGCCTTCCGGACGCATCCGGACGGGCGGCCCTACCATACTTTCCGGACGGCCACGCTGCTGGCGGACGGCGACCGGATGACCTTCAAAGGATGTACATTTGAGAACACCGCCGGACCCGGGGCGACGGCCGGGCAGGGGATCGCGCTGTATCTCGACGGCGCGGAGATCACGCTGGAGGACTGTGTGATCCGCGGGCACCAGGACACGCTGTTCCTGGCACCCCTGCCGGAGAAAGAGGTCGAGAAGGACGGTTTTCTCGGCCCGAAGCAGTTCACTCCGCGGACGGAGCGCACGTTCCGGTTCCGCAGGTGCCTGATCGAGGGCGGCGTGGACTTCATCTTCGGCGGCGCGACGGCCTATTTCGAGGACTGTGAGTTCCGCAGCGTGGAGCCCGGGTTCGTTTTCGCGCCCAGTACGCCGCAGCATGTGAAGGAGGGCTTCGTCGCCCGTGGCTGCCGCTTCACGGCGGCGGAAGGCGTGCCGGACGGCTCCTGCTATATTGCCCGCCCGTGGCGCGCGTACGGTGCGGTGCGTCTCGAGAACTGCACCCTCGGCGCCCACATCGCGCCGCAGGGCTGGGACGACTGGAGGAAGCCGCACGAGGGCATCCGCTTCGAGGAGTACGGATCCGACGGGCCGGGGGCGGTCCCCGCGGCCAGACCGGATTATGTGCGGTGCGGCGCCTTTCCGCCGGAAGTGGACTAAAAATCCGTACTTTCCCGGAAAAAGGACGATAAATGTATATCATTCCCGGAGACATTTCGTGTATTGTGAACAATAGCGAAAGTATTCTCAGGAGGTGATCGCATGCAGACGACGAATGGAAGCAGTGCGGCGGCCGGACAGGGAGCAGGAGCACGGTGGGAGATCCCGCCGCAGATCGGCATCCGCCTGCACGACACGGCGCCGGGTACGCCGGAGGAACGTCTTCACGCCGCGAGGGCACAGGGCTTCACCTGCGTCCATCTCGCACTGTCCAAGCTGCCGGGACTGACGGCGCAGAGTGATGCGCTGACGCCCGGATACGCGCTGTACCTGAAACACATGTGTGACCGGGAGCAGCTGGATATCCCGCTGCTGGGCTGCTACCTGAACCTGGCACACCCGGATGCGGACGAGCTGGCGAAGATCCGGGAGCGTTATGTAGCGCATCTGCGTTTTGCCGCGGCGCTCGGGTGCGGGATGGTCGGCACAGAGACGGGGGCCCCGAACGCGGCCTACAAATACGACCCGGAGAGAAGCCACAGTGAGGAGGCGCTGGAGATCTTCCTGCGCGGCCTCGAGCCGGTGGTCCGCGCCGCGGAGAGATTCGGCGTGCTCATGGCAATCGAACCGGTCTACAAGCATATCGTCTGGAATCCCAGGGTCGCGAGACAGGCGCTGGACAGCATCGCCTCCCCGAACCTGCGGATCATCTTCGATCCGGTCAACCTGCTGCATCCGGACAACCTGGAGCGGCGGGAGGAGGTCATCGAGGAGGCCATCGACCTGCTCGGGCCCGACATCGCGATGATCCACCTGAAGGACTACCGGGTGGAGGGCACGGAGATGCCCTGCATGGCCTGCGGCCTCGGAGAGATGGACTACCGGCGCGTGCTGAGGTTCGCCAGAGAGAAGAAGCCCGGGATCCACATGACGATGGAGAACACGAAGCCCGACAACGCGGAGGCCGCCAGAAAGTTCATCGAGCGGCTCTACCTGGAAGAGGACGGGAGGTCCCTATGAAATACATGATCACAGAGGAAGTGAAGCAGCAGATCGACGCCTACATCGCCCATCTCATCGACGGTTCCTCCGCGGAGTCCCCGCTCTGGAACATCGAGAAGATCCGCAGCGGCAAGCCCAATAAGTGGAACTACATCGACGGCTGCATGATGACGGCGGAGCTGGCGCTGTACGACATCACCGGGGACAGGAAGTACCTGGATGCGGCGGACAGTTTTCTCGGATGGTTCGTGGAAGAGGACGGCACGATCCGCACCTATGACATGGACACCTTCAACCTGGACAACATCAAGCCCGGCACGAGCCTTCTGCGCCTCTACACACTGACCGGCAAGGAAAAATACAGAAAGGCAGCGGACACCCTCCGCAGGCAGCTGGAGGCACAGCCCCGCACGGAGGCCGGCAACTTCTGGCACAAGAAGATCTACCCTTACCAGGTCTGGCTGGACGGCCTGTACATGGCCCAGCCCTTCTACATGGAGTATGAGACCCGGTTCAACAAGATGTACAGCTGCGAGGACAGTATCCGGCAGTTCCGGACCGTCGAGGAGGTCATGAAGGACCCCAAGACCGGCCTCTACTTCCACGGATACGACGAGAGCAGACAGATGTACTGGGCGGACAAGAAGACCGGCTGCAGCCCCACCTTCTGGCTGCGGTCCCTGGGCTGGTTCATTGCGGCCCTGACGGACACGGCCGAGGCGGTCGACGAGTCCCTCTATTACGAGTTCCGGTATCTGACCTCGCTGCTGAAGGATCTCGCCGATTCCATGCTCCGCTGGCAGGGCGAGGACGGCATGTTCCGCCAGGTCGTCACGAGACCCGGAGACGAAGGAAACTATCCGGAGACCTCCGGCACGGCGCTCTTCGCCTATGCGGTGCTGAAGGCGGTGCGCCTGGGCTACCTGCCCGAGCGGTTCCGTGAGCCGGCCATGCGCGCCTTCGACGGGATCGTCCGCAAATACCTCACGACCGACGAGAACGGCACCCTGCAGCTCGGCGGGATCTGCCTCGTCGCCGGACTCGGCGGCGCGGAGCGCAGGGACGGGACGCCGGCCTACTACTACAGCGAGCCGGTCGTCGTCAATGAAGCCAAGGGAACAGCGCCGTTTATTCTGGCCTATACGGAGATCCTGCGTCTGCAGGACTGAGGGACAGGTATCGTATATGAAATTCAGAGTGACAGAGATCTTTAACCGCAGCATTACGGTGGAGCTTGTCAACCGGGACAAGTACCGGACACAGCCTTACCTGGTGAAGCTGAACGGGGAGCCGGTCTTCGACGGGCCGCAGGACCGCAATGTCTTCGCGATCACCGGGCTGCAGCCGGATACGGAGTACAGACTGTCCGTGCAGTCGGCGGTCGACGCGGGCCGACCGGACACGCAGCTGTTCCGCACGAGGCCCGAATCGGCGCTCCTGGATGTGCGGAAATTCGGGGCGGTCGGCGACGGCGTGCACAGAGACACGGCGGCGCTGCAGGCGGCGATCTACGCCTGCCCCGAAAAAGGCACCGTCCGGGTCCCGAAGGGAAGGTACCTGACCTCCCCGCTCTTCCTGCGCAGCAGCATCACGCTCTGGCTGGAGGAGGGCGCAGTGCTTCTCGGCGATCCCGACAGGTCCCACTACCCGGTACTCCCGGGCATGATCCCCGGAACGGATGAGAAGAGAGAGTTCCCCATGGGCACATGGGAAGGCAACCCGCTGGACAGCTTCGCGTCCCTGATCACCGGCATCGGCGTGCAGGAAGTGGACATCATCGGCCCGGGCGTGATCGACGGCAACGCGCAGAACGGCGACTGGTGGGAGGATGTGCGTACGAAGCGCACCGCGTGGCGGCCGAACACGGTCTATCTGCTGCGCTGCACCAACATCCGGATGCAGAACGTCACGATCCGCAACTCGCCCAGCTGGACGCTGCACCCCGCCTACTGCCACCACCTCCGCTTCTCGGTGCTCACGATCCAGAATCCGCCGGATTCCCCGAACACGGACGGCTTCGATCCGGAGAGCTGCAGCGATGTGCGCCTGATCGGCACCCGCATTTCTGTCGGTGACGACTGCATCGCCATCAAGAGCGGCAAATACTACATGGCCCACTACCACTGGAAGAAGAGCACCGGCACCGTCATCCGCAACTGCCTGTTCGAGCGCGGCCACGGCAGCGTGACGATCGGCAGCGAGATCGCGGGCGGCGTCGAGGAAGTGCACGTCAGCCAGTGCATCTTCGACGGCACGGACCGCGGCGTCCGCCTCAAGACCCGCCGCGGCAGGGGCGAGAGATCCCTGCTGGACGGCCTGATCTTCGAGCGCATCGAGATGCGCAGCGTCCCGATGCCGGTCACCGTGAACATGTTCTACTACTGCGATCCGGACGGACACAGCGAGGAGGTCCAGGACCGGGCCGCCCACCCCGTCACGGAGCGCACGCCCCGTATCGGCACGATCGAGGTGCGCGATGTGGTGTGCACCGGCGTCAACGCCTCGCTCCTGTGCGCCTACGGAATCCCGGAGATGCCGGTCGAGTGCATCGTCCTGGAGCACGTGAAGGCGTCCTTCCTCCCGAAGGAGGAGCGCACACCTTACATTCCGGTCATGATGGACGGGCTGGATCCGATGGAAGGCGTCGGCTTCTACATGCAGAACGTGCGCAAGGCCGTCCTGGAGGACATCCGCCTCGAGGGGATCGACAGGGACCAGCTCCTTATCGGCGAGCCGGAGCAGCTGGAGTCGGAGAGGATCCTCGTCAACGGGGAGGAGATCCGCCTGCAGAAGTGACGGAAGACAAGTACAGCGAACAGACACAGCCGGCGGAAGACGGCATCATTGACAGAAGGAAAGGCAGGATCACAATGGATATTCGCTACAGTGCCAATCAGAAAGACGTGAAACGCTACACGACCCAGGAGCTCCGCGACGAGTTCCTGATCACCGGCCTCTACAAGCCGGACGAGATCGTGTGCGTCTACTCGCATGTCGACCGGATGGTCACGTTCGGCTGCATGCCGGTCTCGAAGACCGTACCGCTCGATCAGGGGATCGACTGCATGCACAGCTTCGGCACGAACTACATCCTTGAGCGCCGGGAGATTGGCATCTTCAACATCGGCGGAGAAGGCTGCAGCGGCCGCATCGTCGCGGACGGGACCGAGTACCGCCTGGGCTACAAGGACTGCCTCTACATCACCCAGGGCACCAAAGAGGTCACTTTCTCCTCTGACGATCCGGAAAAACCTGCAAAATTCTACATGGTCAGCGCCCCCGCGCACTGCGCGTACGAGACCCGCCTGATCACGATGGCTGAGGCCAATCACCGCCCCGTCGGCACCGCGGAGCTGAGCAACAAGCGCGTGATCAACCAGTTCATCCACCCGGATGTCCTGAAGACCTGCCAGCTCTCCATGGGCATGACCGAGCTGCAGCCCGGCAGCGTCTGGAACACCATGCCGGCCCACACCCACGAGAGAAGAATGGAGATCTACACCTACTTCGAGATCCCGGAGGACCAGGTCGTGTTCCACATGATGGGCGAGCCCACGGAGACCCGCCACATCGTGATGCAGAACTTCGACGCGGTCATCTCCCCGTCCTGGTCCATCCACTCCGGCGCCGGTACGGCCAACTACACCTTCATCTGGGCAATGGGCGGCGAGAACCAGACCTTCGACGACATGGACAACCTGCGCCCTGACGAGCTGCGCTGAGGAAAGACATCAGGCGCCGGGAGATACCGGCAGAAGCCGGCGCAGGGAATATTGGCTGAAGGAGATACGGCATGGCCGTTATGGACGAATTCCGGGAGGAGCGGGAACAGCTTCGCACCGCTCCTCTCAAGGTGAAATGGCAGTATTTTAAAGACTATTACCTCCTCTGGACGCTCGGGGCGCTCCTCCTCATCGGGATCGCCGCGGCGTTCCTTTATTCCGTTCTGACCCAGAAAGAAGAGGTGTTCCGCGCGGTCCTGATCAACCGCGCCCCTTCCATGACCGCAGAAACGGAAGTGGAGCAGGCATTCGCGGACAGTTTTCTCACGAATCCGAAGCGCGAGCAGATCGTCATCGACACTTCCATCCGCATGCAGCTGCTGACGGACGGGGAGGAGACCGGTGAGATGCCCGGCGACGGGACAAGTGCCGCCGAGGAAGCGCAGAATATCGCCATCACCGGCATCAAATACACCTATGAGGACGAAGAGAAGCTGATGCTGCTCGTCATGACAGGCGGCGCCGACCTCCTCGTCGCGGAGCAGGATCTCTTCGAGCGCTACGTCGCCGCGGAATGGTACCAGGACCTGCGCGGCATCCTGGACGAGGAAACCCTTGCATCCTACAAGAGCCAGGACCGCCTCCTCTACAGCGGAGACGTCCCCATCGGCATCCGCATGGATGACTCGGAGCTGTTCACTACAAACTATCCTGATACCGAGGAACACGATACGCCGTCCTACGCAGGCGTCGTGAACGGCTGCCTCCACCCGGACGCCGCCGCCGCATTCCTGCAGTTCCTGAAATGATTTGCGCGGGTGGGTGGTTCCAATGGCGTTAAGCTGCGTGTGATGCGAGACCATGCGGGGCACTATTTTTGTTTGTCTTATCCGGAAGTAGTGCGCTTCGGAAAAGCCGGCACTACGTGTGCAGAGAAATCCGGATAATAGTGCACGGTTTACGGCATAGCGTCTGCATATATTCTGAATAAAGATTAATTGACATGCTTATAACATAAATGCACTACATTGAAGGCTGATTGCCGGAGAGTAGTGCATTTTTTCGCGGAAAATGCACCATTATTTCGATTATTTCTGAATCGCAGTGAGGCAAAAAATGAACTGCACCATTTTCCTGACAATTTGAAATGAGCAGTGCATTTTCACGCTGGGGCTTGCCCGGCGGTCTGCGCAAGCCCCGGCACATGAATGCTTCATTCGCTTTCAAATGCAGATGTCCTGGACCAAAGCGAGCGCTGAACGGTGCCTTTTCGCTTTCAAATGAAAATGTCCCAGACCAAAGTGAGTGCCGGACGGTGTCTTTTCGTTTTCAAATATAAATATCCCAAAGCAAAGCGAGTCCCGAGCTTTGGATGCCCCGGCAAACTCGCTTCGGGAAGAGCATTGTAGAAGTCAAAGCGAGTTAGAAAGGGCAAACACTCGCTTTATCCGGCCTGCTATTCCTTTCAAAGCGAATCGGCAATATCCGAAACTCGCTTTCAAATAAGAAATCTCATCGAAAAACAAAAATGGCACAACGGAGAGAACCGTCCCCTGTGTGAGCCCCCCTGTGTGAGAACTCCCGTCAGGCGCGAGTCCCCTCAAAGAAGCCGTCGAAGGCCGGGAAGAGGGTCTCCTCGAAGCGGCGGATCGAGAGGGTGATGCAGCCGTCCGAGGCGCGCAGCAGGAAGTGCAGGCTGCCGACGTAGTCGCCGACGATCTGGACGTACAGATACAGGCTGCCGTCCGGCTGGGGGTAAGCCTGGCCGAAGAGCGGCTGTCCGCAGAGGGGATCGACGGAGCGGACGGGGGTATTTCTTCCATATAAGAAAGAGTAAGAAGTCTGTTCGGCATCGATCCGGAGCGCCGTGTCATCAATGGACAGGCCTGTGAAGCCGGCTGCGTTCGGAGCGAGACGGTAAGTCCCGTAGAGAGAAGGATCGACCGAAGCCCCGCAGACCGCCGCACCCGCATCAGAAGCCCCGGCAGCCCCGGAAACCTCCGCCCCCGCATCAGCACCACCAGACCGGAAAGCCTCCTCCCCGCAGACGGAGACGGCGGCGCTGCGGATGGCGTCCAGGAGGAGCTGGCCGCCGCCCTGGACCGCCTGTGTGTCGGCTGTCGTGACGAAGAGCAGGTCCTGCTCTGGGTAGAAGACGACGTACTGGCCGCCCATGCCGTACATCATGACGCCGTCGCGGATCCGCCAGAACATGTAGCCGTAGCCCATGCATTCGTCGAGGGTCTTGCCTTCCTGGACCGTGGAGACGTGGTAAGACATGGCGCTGCGGACGTATTCCGCATAGCGCTCCATGAAGGCGTGATCGGGGAAGGCGGTGCGGTCCCAGGTCCCGTTGTACAGGGAGCGGAGGAAGACGGCCGTCTTCAGGAGATCCTCCGGGGTGCACACGAGGCCGGAGCCGCCGAGCTCGCATCCGAAGGGATCCGTGAGAAAATATGCCTCCCGCGAGAACCCGATCGCGTCGAGGTACAGGGCGCGCAGGTAGTCCAGGACCGTCTGTCCGGTCAGCTTGCGCACGAGGGCCGCGAGCGTGTGGGAGGCGCTGGTGTCGTAGCGGAAGAGCTGGCCCGGCCGGTGATCCGGCGGCGTGCGGAAGAAGGACGCGACCCAGTGTGCCCGCATGTCCAGCTTGTAGGTCGTCGACTTGTAGCAGGTCCGCATCGTGAGCAGGTCCTCGATGGTCATCTGCGTGAGCCAGGGATGCGGCTGCTCCGGCATATATTCAGGGAAGAAGGAAGCGATCGTATCGCGGAGGGAGAGCCTGCCTTCAGCGGCCAGGGCCCCGATCGCGAGAGACGTGAAGCTCTTGGAGATGGAGAACATCCTGTGCGGGCCGCCTGCCGCGCAGACGCCGAAGCGGTCATCCTGCAGCAGCGTGTCCCCGTGCAGGACGGTGACGCTGTGGAGCGGGAAGGGGAAAGACGAGGGACGGATCAGCTGCATGCGGCATCTCCTTTCAGACAGAAACAGGAAAGAGCGGTTTTATGCATTATTGTATTCACGGGAGGTATGAACGTCAATTCTCTTGTGCAGAATGTCAATTTTCGAAAACGTTATCGGCCTTGCTTTGGAAAAACATCCATGTCGGAAGGACAAGAAATCAGCGTTTTGACCCGACATTCAGCGAATAATTGGTACTCTTGAGCAGGGGAAGGCTGTAAAGTTATCATACAGTGGTAGGTTCCATGGAGTACCTGCACCCATGCCGGAAAGGTCTTGTATAACGTGCATGGGGCAGGCAGAAACTAGCAACACTTCAAGAAGGAGGTAGTTCATGAAAAAGAAACTGACAGCAGTGCTTCTGTGTGCTGTGATGGCTGCCGGTGCGCTTGCAGGCTGCGGCGGCGGCGGTGCATCCGACGCGGGAAGCTCGGCATCAGCCCCCTCGGGCGGGACCGTAAATGAGGACGGGTCCTTCACGCTCGAGACAATCAACATCATCGTGGACGGCACGGTCACCGCGACTGTGGACGCAGGCCAGGCGGAGTTCGTCGCGCAGTGGGAAGCGGCCGTCGGCGAGAAGCTCGGCCACCCGATCAAACTGAATATCACCCAGCTGGATCACTCCGATTATTCCGGAACTGTCTCCAGAACCCTGACCACCGGCCAGCCCGGTGACGCAGGCTATCCTGACGCACTGATCATGAGCGCCAACATGCTCAGACAGTATCAGACCACCGGTCTCCTCTGGAACCTCAAGGACGCCTATGACAATGCGGAATTCCAGTCCCGCGTGACGCTTCCCAACGTCAACCTCGGCCTTCGCACCGCGGACGGCGCGCAGTACGGCTTTGCCCCGACCTACGGCAACGGCTGCGTGACCTATGTCAAGAAGTCCTGGCTCGATGCTTACGGCAAGACCATCGACGACATCAAGACTTTCGACGATTACTACAATATGCTGAAGTTCTTCCATGAAGGCGATCCGGACGGCGACGGCACCAGCGGCAAGACCTATGGCGTGATCGCTGCCGGCTACGGCAAGATGGACGAGACACCTTTCATCAACTACATGCCTGAGTTCTGGCAGGGCGCATTCCCGTCCTTCTACCAGAAAGACGGCGTCTGGGTGGACGGCTTCCAGGAGCAGGCTACCATCGACGCACTGGCACGTCTCCACAAGGCATACAGCGAAGACATCATCGACCCCGATACTGAGGAAGCCGGCACGAAGCAGGCCCGTGAGAAATTCTTCTCCAACGACCAGACCACTTCCGAAGGCGTCTTCACCTACTGGGCAGGCACCTGGCTGAGAACCCTGACCGACAACATGATCAAGAACGGCGTTGAGGACGAGCTCGTGCAGCTTCCTCCGATCCAGGAGATCAAGGATACCTGGGGCGGCTACCTCAACAGAGAAGCTCCTGTGTGGGTCATCACCGATGACCAGGACGGCAATGATGCACGTGAGCAGGCGATCTTCGACGCTCTGTTCGAAACCATGCTCGACGGCGACGTCGTGCAGACCCTCTGGACCTATGGCGCCGAGGATGTTCACTGGAGCACCAAGGCGGAGTCCTTCGTCCTCAACCCCGGCACCGATCAGGAGAAGGCGTACGACTATGCGGACGGTGAGTTCCACCTGAAGCAGTCCCCCAACGATCCCAACTCCCTGTGGAAGAAGAATCACCTTGATTCCGTCCTTGTCATTGCGCCTCTGACCAACGGCTTCGTCAACGATGATCCGCTGATCCAGGAAGGCAACACCTTCTTCACCGAGAACTGCGTCGATGCTCCCGCTGCCGCCTCCTGCGCGACTCTGTCCGAGTACGAAGCCGACATCGTGAACGACCGCACCAGACTGATGAACCTTGCCGTCACCGGCGAGATCACTCCTGAAGAGGCGATCGCAGAGTACCAGGCTTCCTGGGGCGACATCGCTGCACAGATCGTTGATGAGCTCAACGCTGCGGAGCAGTGATCCGCTGAGAGTCCTTAAAGAGCTCTGAGAGAACGGAATGATCCTTACTCGTCACCGGCGGTCCGCGCAGGCGGGCTGCCGGTGCAAGAGACAGAGATCTTTTCTTGAAACAAATCGTGGCGGGGGAGTTGCGATCAATCACGTTTCCGAAAGGACATACGTTCATGAGTAAAGATAACAACAGCGCGGCCGTGCAGGTCCGCAAAAAGCCTCTGAAGCTCAGGATCTGGAATAACAGGGGATTCTATCTGATGTTTCTGCCCGTATTCTTCTTTGTCCTGATCATCTACTACTGGCCGATGCTCGGCATCCGGTATTCTTTCTACAGCTATAAACTCGGCAAGCTCACATGGGTCGGCCTCGAGCACTTCAAGTCCATGTTCGGACAGAAGGAGTTCTGGCTGGCGTTCAAGAACACCCTTGTGATCTCCGTTGTCAAACTCCTGCTGAACACCTTCGTGGCCGTCATCATCTCGATCTTCCTGAACGAGATGGGCAACATGTTCTGCAAGAAGTTCATCCAGACGATCATTTACCTGCCCCACTTCATGTCCTACGCGGTGGTCGCGGCGATCTTCACACTGTTCCTGTCCCCTTCCTCCACGGGCTTCATCAATGAGACCCTCAAGAACTGGGGCGTGATCGAGAAGAGCATCGACTTCCTGCACAACAAGGCGATGTGGCAGCCGATCTTCCAGATCATCAACCTCTGGAAGGAGACCGGCTGGGGCACGGTTATTTTCTTCGCGACACTGGCGGGCATCAGCCCGGATCAGTACGAAGCGGCGGATATCGACGGCGCGACCAGACTGCAGAAGATCTGGTACATCACGCTGCCGTCCCTCGCGAACACCATCATCATCGTTCTGATCCTGAACATGGCGAAGGTCCTGAATATCTTCGAGCCGGTCTTCGTTCTGTACAACACCCGTGTTCTGGAAGTCTCCGATGTTATCTCCACTTACGTGTACCGCAAGACATTCCTTACGGCGATCCCGGACTACGGCTACACGACGGCTGTCGGTCTGTTCAAGTCCATCGTCGGATGCGTCCTGATGCTCATCAGCAACGAGGCATCCAAGAAGGTCCGCGGCCGCGGTATTATTTAAGGGGGGTGCACTATGGCTGACAATCAGAAGAAAGCTGCGGAGCCTAAGCTCCACAAGAAACACGGCATCAAGGTATTTGATGTTGTCAACTACATCGTTTTTGCCATCATTGCGCTCATCGTGATCATCCCGATCTGGAAGGTCGTCGTGGACAGCTTCAACGCGGTCGGCGTGTACCAGTTCCGCCTGTGGCCCAGTGATCCGACATTTGCCGGCTATCTGACCATTATGAGCACCGCCAAGCTGGCCCGTCCGTTCATCAACTCCGTGGTCACCACCGTCCTCGGCACCCTGGTCGGTCTGATCATGTCCACGCTCGGCGGCTACGTGCTGAACCAGTACGAGATGCCCGGGCGCAGCGCGATGTCCTACTTCCTGCTTTTCACCATGATCTTCTCCGGCGGCATGATCCCGGAATACCTGGTCATGAAGCAGCTGCACCTCGTGGACAGCATGTGGATCCTGGTCGTCAAGCACGGCATGAACGTTTACAACCTCGTCCTTATGAAGAACTTCTTCGAAGGCATCCCCGGCTCCCTGTATGAGGCAGCGAAGCTGGACGGCTGCTCCCCGATGCAGATCTTCTACAAGGTCGTCCTTCCGCTTTCCAAAGCGGCCCTTGCATCTGTCGGTCTGATGTTCGCCGTTACCGTCTGGAACGACTACAGCACCGTGCAGATCTACATCACCAACCCGACGCAGGTCAACTTCCAGTACATGCTCCGCGTCATGATCATGGACGGCGATACGCCGACCACGGCGTACAAGGTCTCGCAGAATACACTCTATTATGCATCCATCGTCTGCGCGATCCTGCCTTTCATGGTAGCGTATCCGTTCCTGCAGCAGTACTTCGTCACCGGCGTGAACGTGGGCGCCGTCAAGGAGTGACCGGTATCATCCGGCTGCGGCCTGCAATTTCATAACAAACCAGAGGAGGAGCCGATGAGACGTATCATCTATGCCGGCGACAGTACGGTCACTTTCAACAGGATCGCGACCTACCCGCAGACCGGACTGTCGCAGGGGCTCCTCCTTTATGTGAAGGAGGATGTCTTCGTGCGCAGTTTTGCCATCAATGGCAGGAGCACGAAGTCTTTTATTGCGCAGGGAAGGCTCGCGCAGGTCGACGCCTATCTGGAGGAGGGGGATGTCCTGCTCATCCAGTTCGGGCACAATGACGAGAAGCAAGCCGATCCGCTGCGCTACGCGGACCCTTACGGCGAGTACACGGACAACCTGCGTCTCTTCATCGAGACAGCCCGCAGGCACGGCGCGCTGCCGGTCCTTGTGACATCCCTCGCAAGGCGGCTGTTCGACCCGCAGACCGGGAGATTCCTTCCGGGCAGCCACGGGGACTATCCGGACGCTGTGCGCAGACTCGCGGCGGCGGAGCAGGTTCCCTGCATCGACCTGACGGCAGCCTCGGAACAATATCTGGCGGCGGTCGGAGACTTCGCCTCCCGGGCACTCTACGTGTACCCGGCTGACAATTCCCATCTGTCCGTGCACGGGGCAGCGGTCTACGCGGGATTCATTGCCGACGGGCTCCGCGCCCTCGGCGGGACCTACGCCGACCTCCTGGTGGCGCGGGATGCGGAGGACGTCGACGCGGACGCCAGGGCGTCCGTCTATCCTTACATGGAATTCTCCAGCTCCGGGCAGGGCTGGGAGCAGCAGAAGGAAGCGATCGAAAAGAGCGAAAAGGAATAAAGAGGGAACAGACTGATGGACAATGAAAGAGGATGGGGCTTCATGCGGCTGGACAGCCCGCTCGTGCAGTTTATGGAAGTCGTCGCGGATCTCGTGATCCTGAATTTCTGGACGCTCCTCCTGAGCCTCCCCGTCGTCACCGCCGGAGCGGCCTTCACCGCCGAGCATTATCTGCTTCTGAAGATCGCGAGGGGAGAGCAGTGCTACATCACCTCCGCATTCTTCAAGTCCTTCCGCGAGAACTTCAAGCAGGCGACGATCATCTGGGCCGGCATGGTCCTGCTGTTCGGCGCCATGTTCGTGGACTGGCGGATCCTGCGCATGCAGGGGGACCAGTTCCCCGGCTTCGTCATCATCCTCCTGTACGCGGCGGCGATCGTGGCGTACCTGATCGCGCTGTACGTCTTCCCGGTGCTCTCCCGCTACCGCAACACGGTGGGCGGAACACTCAAGACCGCCTTCTCGATGGCCACCTTCGGCCTCCTCACGCTGCGGACGATCGCGCAGGGGGTCCTCTTCCTGCTGCCGATCCCGTTCGTGCTCATCGGCGGATATCCGGTGGTGCCGATCTTCCTGGCCTTCTGCTTCACAGGACCCGGCTTCTTCCGGGCCAAGCTGTACAGCGGTCTCTTCAAGAAGTACGAGGGAGATGAATAAAAACTGTATATCGTGCGGCCATGCCGCGCAGCAGCCCGCAGAGCCGGAGGCAGTGAGACCCGGAGGTGCCAGACACCCCGCGTTTCGCGGCCTCTTTTTCTTATGCATGCACTTAACATTTAAACCGTAATAGGATAAAATGGTTTCTGTGAAAGTGTGCCCGGACATCGGTTCGGCCACAGAGACAGCAGGCGAAAACGTATTCACTATTGGGACGGAAACATGGATTTTAATGATCTGTATGATGCCGGCAGCGATATCCTCGGCGCGGTGACGGACGCGATCAACACCGGGGATTTCGGGGACATCAGCGAGACGATCCAGCGCGCGGTCGACGACGTGACGGAGAACGTGCGCAGGGAACTGTACAGGAACACCGGGGACCCGACGCTCGACGGACAGCGCAGGACTTCCCAGCGGGGGGCGGCTGCGGGCAGCAGCTACCGGACCTCGCAGCGCACCGGCAGCTACAGCGCCGCCGGGACCGGCGAGGGATTTGACGTGCGCAAGGCGCGCGAGGCGGGAGACAACCCGTACCGGCGCAACTCCCCTTATGCGCGGCAGCACGCCTCTTTTTCCAGCAGGCTGTCGCCTTTCCTGCAGCGCAGGATCTCGAAACTGTCCGGTGTCGGCGCGATGATCGGCGGCGGGATCGGGATCTTCGCCGGCGTCTCGACGCTGCTCTTCGGCGCGCTGCCGCTGCTCCTGGGGGCGACGGGCACCGCGGTCGGCGCTTTTCTGACCGGCGGGGCGATCACAGGCGCCTCTGCCTTTGCGTTCTTTAAGGGAAAGAAGAAGAAAGAGCTCGTCAAACGGTACTATGAGTACGGCGCTGTGGCCGGCGACGCGGAATATATCGAACTGAAGAAGCTGGCGCGGCAGACCGGCCGCACAGTGGAGGAGGTCCGCGAGGACATCCGTCAGATGATCAAGGAGGACATGCTTCCGCAGGCATGGCTGGACCGCAATGAGACGACGCTCATGCTGACTGAGGAGATGTACGCCCAGTATCAGGCGGCGGAGCAGTCCCGGCAGGAGCGCGAGTCGAAGGCGGCCGAAGAAGCGCAGTCGATGGCGGCGGACGGCGTGAGCGAGCAGGTCCGGGCGATCCTGGAGGAGGGACGGTCCTACAGCCAGACGATCCGGGAGTGCAACGACGTGATCCCCGATCCGACAATGTCGCAGAAGCTCTACGATCTCGAACACACGATGAACCGGATCCTCGACCAGGTGCGCAAGAACCCGGCGAGCGCGGGCGAGCTTCGCAAGCTGATGAGCTATTATCTCCCTACCACCGTGAAGCTGCTGCGGGCCTACATCGAGCTCGACCGGCAGCCGAAGGTCGGAGACAATATCACGCGGACCAAGAAGGAGATCGAGGACGCGCTCGACACGATCAACCAGGCCTTCGAGCAGCTCCTGGACAGCCTCTTCGAGGATCTCGCCTGGGACGTCTCGACGGACATCTCCGTCATGAAGACGATGCTGCAGCAGGACGGCCTATCCAAGGACGATCTCCAGAAGGAACTCGCGAAGGAGCGGAAGCGCCGGGCAGCGGCGGAGGCCATGGCTGCCCAGAACGCGGAGGAGGACCGGAAGAAGGAGGCGCAGCAGATGGTCCAGCCGGCCGGCGGGGCACCTGCGGGAGCTTCCGGCAGCGGAAAGGCCGGGAGCGGCTGGGATACCTATGACACCGGTTACGGCGGGTACGGGGGCGGCAGCGCCTACCAGACCGCGCCGGAGGAGGAGACGGAGCAGCAGACCGGTCCTGTCCTGAAGTGGGACGAGTGACCGTTTGAGAGAGGCGCAGGCAGTTTATACACCCGATAGCAGGAAAAATGGAGGGAAACATGGCAGACGAGATGATGAACCAGGCACAGGCACAGGCGGCTCCGGCGGAGGATGTTTTCGCGGATCTGCATGCGGGCGTTCCGACGCTGTCCTTTGACACGGAACCGCAGGCGGCGGCGGTGCAGGAAGCGCCGAAGCCCCAGACCGTCGTGGAACCCGAAGCCAACCTGCTCTCCGAGGAGGAGATGCGGCAGGTCGACGCGTTCGTGGACCAGATCGACGTGACCAATTCGAAAGCGATCCTCAACTACGGCGTCGGCACGCAGAAGAAGATGGCCGATTTCTCCGAGAAGGCGCTGGACAACGTCCGCTCCAAGGACATGGGCGAGGTCGGCAACATGATCAGCGGTCTCGTGACGGAACTGAAGAACTTTGAGGTCGACGAGAACGACAAGGGCTTCAAGGCGCTCTTCAAGAAGAACGCCAACAAAGTCCAGGACATGAAGAACAAGTACGCCAAGGTGGAGACCAACGTGCAGGCGATCTCCGATGAGCTCGAGAGGCACCAGATCCAGCTCCTGAAGGATGTGGAGACCCTCGACCGCATGTACGACCTGAACCTCCAGTACTACAAGGAACTGTCCATGTACATCCTGGCGGGCAAGAAGAAGCTGAAACAGGTCCGCGAGGAGCAGCTCCCCGTCCTGCAGGAGAAGGCGAAGAAGAGCGGCCTCCCCGAGGACGCGCAGGCGGCCAACGACCTCGCCGACCAGTGCGACCGCTTCGAGAAGAAGCTCTACGACCTGCAGCTGACCCGGACCGTCGCGATGCAGACCGGCCCGCAGATCCGCATGATCCAGTCCTCCAACACGATCATGGCCGAGAAGATCCAGTCCACGATCGTCAACACCATCCCGCTGTGGAAGAACCAGATGGTCATCGCCATCGGCGTCGAGCACGCCACCCAGGCGGCCAAGGCGCAGAACGAGGTCACCAACATGACCAACGAGCTGCTCAAGAAGAACGCCGATTCCCTCAAGCTGGCCACCGTCCAGAGCGCCAAGGAGGCCGAGCGCGGCATCGTCGACATGGAGACCCTGCGCCACACCAACGAGATGCTCATCTCCACCATGGACGAAGTCATCCGCATCCAGGACGAAGGCAAGGAGAAGCGCCACGCCGCCGAAGCCGAACTCGCCCAGATCGAAGTCCAGCTCCGCGAGAAGCTCCTCCAGGCTTCCCGCAGCTGACAGATACTTGCGCCTCACAAAGGGCCTCACACAGGGGACGGTTCTCTGTGCGGGGGCCCGTCTGAAAAGGTAAAAAAACAGTTACTCTGCGGGCCGCACAGGGACAGTCCCCTGTGCGGCCCGTACCACATAAAGGCAGCCTGCATCCGTTCGTTCCACGATCACTTCGCGGAGATACACGCAGATCTGTCCGGCACGCCTGCCGGGCAATGTCCCAACTCGCGTCTCGCTCTGATGAGCGATCCGCTCAGACAGTGCGACAACACAAGACGCAGCCCGAAGCTGCGTCTTGTGACCCGTCAGGCGCACTGGCCAGATCAAGTGTATCAAGCCGCACGTTCAAAGTGGAGCGCACAGATGCAGGCTGTCTTTATGCGTTGCGGGCCGCGCGGGAGAACTGCTCACTGTGCGGGCCGTATCACATAAAGGCAGCCTGTACCCGTTCAATCCACGATTACTTCGCGGAGCATACATGCACGTAAGGAATACAGGGCACACACTCGCCGGACGAATCAGCAGAATATACATAGATCCCAGGATGGTCCCTGTCTTGCATGTATCCCGCTCTATGTTCCTCGTCAAACCTGTCTATCTGACTGTCGATTTCCTCTTCCGCACAGCAGGATAGACAGCTTCCTCTTTCTATCTGTCTATCCGGCTGTCAATCTTGCCTTCCGCACAGCAGGACAGACAGCTTCCTCTTTCTACCTGTCTATCCGGCTGTCGATCTAGCCTTCCGCACAGCAGGACAGACAGCATCCTCTTTCTACCTGTCTATCCGGCTGTCGATCTTGCCTTCCGCACAGCAGGACAGACAGCTTCCTCTTTCTATCTGTCTATCCGGCTGTCGATCTTGCCTTCCGCACAGCAGGGCAGACAGCTTCCTTTTTCTACCTGTCTACCCAACTGTCGATTTCCTCTTCCGCACAGCAGGACAGACAGCGCGCAGGTCTATGTACATCCGTGAAGTGAACCGTGGCTCTCACGGATATGGGAGGACGGTTCCTGCCTGTCCTCACACAGAGAACCGTCCCCTGTGTGAGCCGGGTCTTGCAACTGGGGCGCATTCCTGTTATAATGCGTAAACAATCGAATAAGAAGGCTGTGAAGGAAAAGAGTAGCCCGAAGGAATCTTACAGAGAGCGCCCGGCTGGTGGAAGGACGCAGAGGAGAGCGGTGTGAATACATTCCGGAGCCGCCCTCCGAACAGGTGCCGTACAGGATCCGCAGAGACAGGCTGTCAGAAGCGGAAGCGGTCACGGATGCCTCAGTAGGCAGGGACGGGTGCGCCCGATACAGCGTGAAGTGTGTGTTGGCACATGATGAGGGGCAGACTGTGAGGCCTGTCCGAAGCAGAGGTGGTACCGCGAAGACTCCTTCGTCCCCTGTCGCAGCAGAAGTGTATGCGATGGAGGGCTTTTTTCATATTGTATGACCTGTCCGCGCGGAGGAGTCGCCGGCGGCGGGGAAGACACATCGCGGAATATGGAGGCAAGAGAAATGGGAATCTATGAGGAACTGCAGGAGCGCGGACTGATCGCGCAGGTGACGGACGAGCCGGAGATCCGGGAACTGATCAACAAAGGCGGCGCCCGCTTCTACATCGGATTTGACCCCACGGCGGATTCGCTGCATGTGGGCCACTTCATGGCGCTGTGCCTGATGCGCAGGCTCCAGATGGCCGGCAACCAGCCCGTCGTGCTGATCGGCGGCGGCACGGGCCATATCGGCGACCCTTCCGGCCGCAGCGACATGCGCACGATGATGACCAAAGAGACCATCGACCACAACTGCGAGTGCTTCCGCAAGCAGATGGCGCGCTTCATCCGCTTCGGCACCCCGGAGGACGGCGGCGCGATCATGGTCAACAACGCCGACTGGCTCCTGAACCTGAACTACATCGAGCTGCTGCGCGACGTGGGCGCGCACTTCTCCGTCAACGAGATGCTCCGCGCCAGATGCTATGTGCAGCGTCTGGAGAAGGGTCTCTCCTTCCTGGAGTTCAACTACATGATCATGCAG
>DFIR01000079.1:22263-22558 GCA_002372815.1 Lachnospiraceae bacterium UBA3692 | reverse complement strand
ACACCAACTCCTCCCACCTGCCTGTGGGCTTCACGGAGGATGTTTTCTCGGCACTGGATATTCAGGACGACCTGCAGACCCTCTACACCTCCGGCACCGTCTTCCACGCCTTCCTGGGCGAGAAGCTGCCTGACTGGAAGGCCGCTGCGGCGCTGGTCCGCAAGATCGCCGAGAACTACAAGCTGCCTTACTACACGATGTCCCCGACCTACTCGGTCTGCAAGGACCACGGCTATCTCACCGGCGAGCAGTTCACCTGCCCGATCTGCGGCCAGAAGACGGAAGTCTACAGCCG
>DFIR01000079.1:9498-22151 GCA_002372815.1 Lachnospiraceae bacterium UBA3692 | reverse complement strand
GGAGTACAAGGACCGCAAGGTCTACGATATCGGCCGCTCCCACCTGACCCACGTCGGTCCCAACCCCGCGCCGGTGGACGAGCCCGCCGCTCCCGCGGATGCTTCCGAGGTGAAGATCGCGCCCAAGCGCTCCGTCTACACACGTCTCGCGGAGGCCGTTGACGACATCAACAACGAGATCGACAGCGCCCAGGCAGAGGCGGAAGATCCCGCCGAGAACACGGTCCTTCTGTTCAAGACCACGGTCTGCCCCAACTGCCGCGCAGCCGTCGCCATGCTGGACAAGGCCGGTGTGAACTACATCACCGTCAACGCTGAGGAGGACATGGGCCTCGTCAACAAGTACGGCATCCGCCAGGCTCCGACCCTCATCGTCCCCGGCACCGACTCCTTCGAGAAGTACCGCGGCGTCGCCGAGATCAAGAACTGGCTCAAGGACAGAGCATAAGCGCGCAGGGGACGGTTCTCCCCGCGGCAGCCACAGCAGTCACAGCAGTCACGGCAGTCAATAGCTTCATTAAAAAGCCCCTGCAGGTTCCATGTGGATCCTGCAGGGGCTTTTTTTAATTTCTTCGCGCGGGGGACGGCTTTTACGCGGTGACCTGTTCCTTACATAGCTCCACCCACCTGACCAGCCGGTCCAGGCCTTCGCCGGTCTTCGCGCTCATGGGGAGGATCTCCGCCTTCGGGTTCAGCTTGCGGATGTACGCTTCGGCAAGCGCAATATCGAAGTCGAAGTAGTCGAGAGTGTCGATCTTGTTGATGAGGACCAGGTCGGAGACGCGGAACATCAGCGGATATTTCAGGGGCTTGTCATGTCCCTCCGGGACGCTCAGGAGCATGATGTTCCTGTGCGCGCCGGTATCAAATTCCGCCGGGCACACCAGGTTGCCGATGTTCTCGAGAAACAGGATGTCCAGATCCTCCGTCCCGTATTCCGCCAGCGCCCGGGCCGTCATGTCGGCGTCGATGTGGCAGAGGCCCCCGTTGTGGACCTGGAGGGAACGGACGCCGGTCGCGTCCGCCACCCTCTGGGCGTCCAGCGTCGACTGGATGTCTACATCCATGACCCCGATCCTGTACCGGTCCTTGAGCGCGTTGATCAGGGCGATCAGGGTGGTTGTTTTTCCGCTGCCCGGGGCGGACATGACGTTGAGGAAGAGGGTCCCCTGCTGCGTCATTTTCTCGCGAATGGCTTCCGCGGTCCTCTCGTTGGCGGCTGATATATCCTCGTGTATTTCGATGACTCTGACTTTACCCATTTTCTACGCTCCATTCTCTGATCCGCTGCTGCAGATGGTCCGCAAGCTGTTCCACGCCCTCGCCGGTCCTGGCGGAGATGTAGAAGATGCGGATGTCCGGGTTCAGCGTCCGGACGTCCGCCTCCAGCCGCTCCCTGTCGAAGTCGAAGACCGGCAGCGCGTCCACCTTGTTCACGACCAGGATCTCGCAGGTCCGGTACATCAGCGGATACTTCGCGGGCTTGTCGTCCCCCTCCGGGACCGACAGGATCGTCATGTTGAGCGCCGCGCCGGTATCGAATTCCGCGGGACACACCAGGTTGCCCACATTCTCCAGGACGATCATGTCGAGGTCGTCGCGGCCGAATGAGCGGATCCCCTGCCGCGTCATGTCCGCGTCCAGATGGCACATGCCGCCCGTGTGCAGCTGGATGGACGGGATGCCCGCATTCTGCAGCGTGCGCGCGTCCACATCCGAGTCGATGTCCGCCTCCATGACGCCCCAGCGGAGCTCCTCCCGCAGATAAGGGTCCAGCGCAAGCAGCGTGCTCGTCTTCCCGGCCCCCGGGCTCGACATGAGATTCACCAGGAAGATCCCCTTCTCTCTCAGTTCCTTCCGCAGATCGTCCGCGTCGCGGTCATTATCCGCAAGCACCGATTCTTTGAGCTCAACGATCCTGACTTCTTCCGGATCGTGTGTCATGAATTGCGTCTCTTTCATCCTTATCCTCCAGGAGCGCGCAGGGGACGGTTCTCCGCGCGCTTTTCATCCGCTTATCGCCAGGTGCAAGCCGCGCGGAGAACCGTCCCCTGCGCGCTCTCTGCACCTAAGCGGTGCATACATGTTCTAGCTGCAGGTCTTTGTCACATACAAGAAAGTCTGCGGCTTTCCCCGCCTCGATCGAGCCGATCCTTGCATCCTCGCCGATCGCACGCGCCGGGACGATGGTGGCCGCGCGGATCGCATCGGCCTCCGGTATGCCGAAGCGGATCGCGTTCAGCATACAGTCGTAGAGGTTTGTGGCGGATCCCGCTATCGTGCCGTCGGGCAGCCTGGCGACATGGTCCTGCAGCGTGACGGTCTGCCCGCCGAGCTCATACTCCCCGTCCGGCATGCCGCAGCAGCGCAGGGAGTCGGAAATCAGACAGATCCGCCCGGGAAACAGCCGGAAAGCCATGCGCACGGCACTGGGGTGCACATGGATCCCGTCACAGATCAGCTCCGCGGTGACCGTCTCCCGCTCCGAGGCGGCGCCGATGACGCCGGGCTCCCGGTGACGGATCGGCGGCATGGCGTTGTAAAGGTGGGTCAGATGGCTTGCCCCCGCCGCATAGGCAGCCGCCGCCTGCTCATACGCCGCATCCGTATGGGCCACGGATACGGTACAGAAACGGCTTGCCTGCTCCGTAAATGCCACGGCTCCGGGCAGTTCCGGCGCCACATCCACGATGCGGATCAGCCCGCCGCAGCTCTCGTAGAGCTTCTGAAAAGCCTTGAAATCCGGGGCCCGCAGATAGGCTCCGTTTTGGGATCCTTTTTTCTTCTCAGAGAAGAAAGGTCCCTCCATATGTATGCCCGCGATGCGGGAACATCCTTCCGGACGCGCGCTGTACAGCGTCTCCGCGGTCTGGAAGGCTCTGCGCAGTGTCTCGTAAGGAAGTGTCACGGAAGTCGGCACGAAGGAGGTGACCCCGTGGGCGGCCAGATACGCGGCCATGCGCCGCAGTCCCTCCGGATCCCCGTCCGAGAAGTCCGCGCCGGCAGCGCCGTGCGTGTGAATATCCACCAGCCCGGGAAGCACCTTCGCGCCGCCCAGATCCACATCCCCTTCCGTCGCTCCGGGAAGGATCTCCGTGAAGATCCCGTCCTCCACCCGGAAACCACCGGAGATATAGCCTTCCGGCGTAAATACCTTCGCATGATAATACAGCATGATGATACCTCAGGAGCGCGCAGGGGACGGTTCTCTGCGCGCGTTTGAAGGGGACGGTCCTGCGCTCCGCGCAGAGAACCGTCCCCTGCGCGCCGCGCGGAGAACCGTCCCCTGCGCGCTTTCCTCAGAGCAGCGGCGCGAACAGACGGAGGATCAGCTGGATGAGGCGCATGCCGGAGCCGGGGTTGCGGTAGTCCTCCGTCACCTCGCGGCACAGCTTCATGGTCTCCTCAAAGTCCTTCCGCGTATCAAGGACGGCCTGATTGTCATAATACAGGCAGCCGTTCTCGAAATGATGGTACAGACTCCGGTAGTCCAGGTTGATGGTGCCGCACGTGGCAGCGATGTCATCCGTCACGCACATCTTGCAGTGGCAGAAACCGGGCGTGTACTCATAGATCCGGACACCCTGGCGCACCAGGCTGTGGTAGTAGGAGCGCGTGATGGAGTAGATCAGTTTCTTGTCCGGGATCCCCGGAGTGATGACGCGCACGTCCACGCCGCGTTTGGCGGCCAGTCCCAGCGCATGGATCATCTCATCCGTCAGGATCAGGTAGGGTGTGATGTACCAGACATATGACTGCGCGTACTCCGCCAGGGAGATGTAGACGTCCTCTCCCACGTGCTCGTCGTCCATGGGGCTGTCGGCGTACGGGATGACATAGCCGTCACCGGCTTTGTCGCCGGCCTTGTCACCGGCTTCGTCCCCGGCCCCCTCCGGTGCGGTCCTGCGGACCGGCGGCATGGCCTCCGCTGTCTCTGTTTCGCCGTTTCCGGCAGACTGCGGCTGCAGGTACCGTTCCATGTCCAGATCGTCCACGTCTCTGTCGCTGACAGCGTTCCACATCTCCAGGAAAGTGATGGTCAGGCTGTTCACGGCATCCCCTTCCAGCCGGACGCCGGTATCTTTCCAGTGCCCGTAAGGATGCGTAATGTTAAAGTATTCATCCGCCAGATTGTACCCGCCGGTGTAGCCGATCTCGCCGTCCACGACCGTGATCTTCCGGTGATCGCGGTTGTTGAGGAAGAGGTTCAGGCCCGGCGCGACCGGGTTGAAGACTTTGCCCCGGATCCCCAGCGCTTCCAGCCGCTTCACAAAATCCGTACTGATGAAACCGATGCTGCCGATGTCGTCATAGAAGACCCTGACCTCCACACCGGCCGCCACGCGCTCCGCGAGGATCTCCTGGATGGACAGCCAGCTCTGTTTTTCCTCGATTGCGTGGTATTCCATGAAAATGAAGCGCTTCGCCCTGCGAAGGTCTTCTTTCTGCGCCTCCAGCGCCTCCGCCGCGTCTCCGAAGTAGCGGATCTGTGTCCTTTCGTAAGCCGGATAGCCCGCGCGGGTATGGATATAGTGCGCGATATTGCCCATCCGGCGGTCCGCGGCGCTGAGCTGTTCCAACACCTCCGTCTGGTCGGGCAGCAGCGGAAACAGCTCCCGGTCGATATCCGCATACCGTCTGCGCATCTTATGCGTCCCGCCGTTAAGACCGATCAGTATGAACAATGTCACACCCAGGATCGGCGTCATCATGATCAGGATGATCCACGGCATTTTCAGGGACGCTGTCTTGTTCTGGTTGTATATGAACAGCACTAACAGCGCCGCAAACAGTCTTGTGGAGATCGCGATCCACTCCGCGTATTCGTTGACGCGGAAATTGATCAGGAGGATCACCATCAGTTCCATCAGGATGGAGACCCCCGTAAAAGAAAGGCGCTTTACACCGTTTTTGGTCTTGGCCCGGTGTTCGAGAGGTTTTCTGTTGCTGTTTTTTTCTTTGATGCTCATATGCTCTTTCATGTAGCGCGCTCCTGCCGGCGGGGCAGGCGGTTCCTTTCTTAAATCTCTTTCTTCCGCAGGTCCTGGGAGGTCGCGATCTTGTCCGCTGTCACGACGATCCAGCCGGTGAGCCGGCCGGGCGGCTTCACGCAGATCGGCCACATATGCCACAGGATGGCGTTCTTCATGTCCTCGGTCGCGCCGTACTCCTCCACGGCGATCCGCGCGCTCTCCCTCGGGTGCTCGTAGGCCTTCTTCCAGGCCACCTTCCCGTGGACGGTCTCCTCCGTCATGCCGATGTCGTGCAGGAGACAGGCCCGGACCACTTCGCGCTCGTCCGGCTCAAAGCCCTTCTTGCGCAGCATATCGCAGAGCCGGATCCCGGCCGCCGCGGTCCGCAGGCTGTGCTGCGCCACATTCGTATTGTGATGGCGGATCTTCCAGCCCCTCTGAAACCGCTCCGAATCCAGGATATCGCCTCCGGCTGCACGAATCCGCTCCCGGATCTCTTCCCCTGATGCCTTACTTCTCTCTTCCATACGCCTCCGGCCTCTCTGTGATGTTTGTTCATTATAACATAAAAAAGCGCGCAGGGGACGGTTCCCTGCGCGCTCTGTTCTCTTAAAGCCGCGCGGAGAACCGTCCCCTGCGCGCTCTGTCCTCCTAAAGCCGCGCGGAGAACCGTCCCCTGCGCGCTCTGCCCTCTTAAAGCCGCGCGGAGAACCGTCCCCTGCGCGCTTTTAGATCTTCATCGCTGCCTCGTAGGCGCCCCAGATGACGCTGCGGAGGTTGCCGACGCTCTTGCAGTCGCCGATGAACTGCACGTTCTTCCTGCCGCCCGCGGCGAGAGGGGCCGGCAGGTAGCCGGCACACGAGATGACGCGGTCGCAGGGGATCTCGAAGGACTTTCCGTCCTTGCCGGTGCAGACGACGGCGCCGTCCTTCACCTCGGTGAGGCGGGTCTCCAGATAGACCGGCACCTTCTTCCAGGCAAAATACTCCCGCAGATAGGAGCTGTTGGCCAGGCAGACGCCCTTCTGCTTGATCAGGTCGTCCAGCATCTCAATGATCACGGGCCTGTATCCCTGCAGTTCCAGTTCGTAGGCGATCTCGCAGCCGGTCAGGCCGCCGCCGATCACCGCCACGGTGCCGCCCGCCTCCGCCGCGCCGGGCTCCCGCAGCAGGTAGTCACAGGCCTCCACCATTTTCTCATACCCTTTCACAGACTTCAATAACCGGGGCACGGCACCGGTGGCGACGATCACGGGCTGGTCCCCGAATTCCGCCAGGGTGCGCACTTCATAGCCGTAGTGGATCTCGATCCCCAGGGTCTCCATCTGTTTCCGGTACCAGGCCAGCAGGTCCCGGAGCTTGCCCTTGTAGGACTCCGCGGAAGCCGCGATAAAAGCACCGCCCAGCCGGTCCGTGCGCTCGTAGATCACCGGCTTGTGTCCGCGCAGGGCCAGCACGCGGGCAGCCTCCATGCCGCCGATGCCGCCGCCCACGACCGCGACGGTCTTCGGTGTCTTGGCGGGTACGATGTGATGCTTGTTCCACTGCATCATCTCCGCGTTGACGGCGCAGCGGGCCAGGTGCAGGGAATCGAACAGATCCTGGTCGTTGGGCACGCCCTTGTAGTGGGCCATGTTAAAACAGCCGTTGTGGCACAGGATGCAGGGCCGGATCTCGTCCTCCCGCCCCTCCAGCAGCTTATGGATCCACTCCGGGTCCGCCAGGAACTGGCGCGCGAAGCCCGCGCCGTCGATGCCGCCCCGCGCGATGCTCTCCGCCGCCGTCACCGGGTCCATGCGGCCCGCGCAGACCACGGGGATGTCCACGAACCTGCGGATGTGCTCCACATAGGACAGGTTGCAGTTCTCGGGCATGTACACCGGCGGATGCGCCCAGTACCAGGCGTCATAGGTGCCGTTGTCGCAGTTGAGCATGTCGTAGCCGGCGTCCTGCAGGTACTTGGCGGCCCGCTCGGACTCCTCCATGTCGCGCCCGGCCTCCTCGAACTCCTCGCCCGGCAGCGCGCCGCGCCGGAAGCCCTTGGTCTTGGAGACCACACTGTAGCGCAGCGACACGGGGAAATCCTTCCCGCACACCGCCTTTATGGCCTGCACGATCTCCACCGGAAAGCGATAGCGGTTCTCAAAGGATCCGCCGTACTCGTCTGTGCGGTGGTTCACATATTTGAGGGTGAACTGGTCGAGCAGGTAGCCCTCGTGCACCGCGTGGATCTCCACGCCGTCGACCCCCGCCTCCTTCAGCAGGCGCGCACACTCGGCAAAAGAATCCACAAACTCCCGGATCTCCTCCACAGTCATGGTGCGGGAGGGGACTTTGTCCGACCACCGGTTGGGCGCCGGAGAGGCGCTGGCCGTGATCTTGTCCAGGTCCATGACCGGCTTGGAGCCCAGGCGCAGGGCCTTGTTCTCGTACAGCTTCTCCATCATTTCCGAGATGGTGAAGCTCCGCCCGAAGCCCGCGGTCAGCTGCACGAACAGCTTGGCGCCGGTGGCGTGGAACTCCGGCAGCCATTTGGCCAGGTCCTGGTACATCTTCTTGTTCTTGTGCAGCCACTGGCCGAACATGGGGTTGTAGACCGGCTGGCAGCCCGGGAGCACCAGGCCGGCGCCGCCTTTGGCCGCCTCCAGGACGAATCTCGCCCCGTCCTTGTCGAAATGGTTCCGCTCCATCCAGCCGAACAGGTCCGTGCCGCCCATGGACGTCACGACGAACCGGTTCTTGATCTCGCAGTTCCCGATCTTCCACGGGGTCAGGAGCGCCTGGTATTCCTCTCTCACAGATGTTTCTGCACTCATACGGACCTCCCCTCCTTACGCTTCCGCCGCCGGCGCGGCGTCAAACGTGTCCTCGCTCTCCACGAGCACGGTCCCGTCCTCTTTGACGTGGATCCGCTGCCCTTCCTGCACTTCCTTCAGGAAGTCCTCGCCGAGATCGTCCACCAGCACGATCGGGTGCTCCGACCAGTTGGCTGTGAGCACCGCACCGGCCACAGCCAGCGTGTCCGCCTTCTTGCTGAAGAGCATGCAGGCGGGGCCGACCCCCATGACGGAGGCGCAGTAGAGCACCATGCCCCCCGTGGTGGATCCGATGGTCTCCGGCAGGCAGAGAGCCTTGCCCGGCATCAGCTTCTTGTACAGTTCCGGGTTGTTCATATCCTGAATGACGCCCTTGGGGTTCAGGAAGGACCCCGCCGTCTTCAGGCTGGCCAGCGTATTGAATCCCGCATGGGTGACCAGCGCGTCCGCCGTCACATCCCCGGGCACGACCACTCTTCCTTTATACTTTCTGATCATCGGGCGGCACCTCCTCTCTCCCAGGTCTCGTTCCAGCCGCCGGTGATGATCTCCACCAGCTCCTCCTCACTGAAGAAACGAGCCTTACTGTAATACCGCAGCTTATTGGAGGCCGTGATGATCCGGATCTTGTCCGTCAGCGGGTTGGAAGTATAGGACAGCGGACAGAGCCCGGAGACCGTCACCCCCATCTCCCGGAGCCTCCGCGCCTGCCCCGGATACTTGTCCTCAAAGGCCGCGCGCACGTCCGGCGCCGCGCAGAAGATCGTGTTCACCGTCACTTTCCCGTTTCCGTGCCTCTTCAGCCCTTCGGACAGCCTCTCCGTCCAGTCCAGAAGCTGCGCGCAGGAGAAATGCGGACATCCGGCAAAAGCCAGCTCGGGTGCGCCGCCGTTTTTCTCCTTTTTCCCGCTGCCGGCTGCTTCCCGCTCCTCCCAGGGATTGGGGTAGCTCGCCTTCACGCGGGCGATCTCCGCGTCGTCGATCACGAACACCTTCGCGTCTTCTTTGATCAGGGCATTGCCGCCGTCCGCCGTCGCATGCCGGACTGCCTCGGGCGTCAGGTTCTCCACATGGTAGAGCCCGACCGAGCCGTTGGAAGCCGCTGCAGCGCCCATGTCCTTCAGATAATCCTTCGCGTCCTGCGTGAGCTCCGTGCCGATCCACTTATCCAGCCCTCTGATAAAAGGCACATCCTCCACGCACTTGAACCCGATGGCGCTGCCCAGCAACTGGGGTTCAGGCCGCTTCTCACAGCGGACCTCGATGATCCAGTCCGCCTTCCTCCCCTCGTCCGTGAGGAGGCCGAACTCCGGCACATAGCCCAGAATATTGGACATCAGCTCCAGGATGCCCGAGTTGCGGTTGCACCGGGCGCCGATCACCGAGTTGGCATAGGAGACCGCCGAGGACTCCGCCCAGCCCAGGATGTCGCCGTACTCCGGGATATTTCCGACTTCTTCCATGTAGGACGTACATGTGTAGGCATTGCTGTCCTTGATGCCCATGCGCTCCCACTCCTTCTCCATCCGCTTCTGGCCGGAGAAGATCAGCTTGAACATCGCCCGGTCCATGAGGCTCATCGGCACATGCGGCTCCACGCCCCGCGGATCGGTCGTGAAGCTCTGCCGCGGCAGCGCCCCTCCCTCGATCAGCTCCTCCATCAGGTCAAAAACCGGCTTCCACGTCATGCTGCCTGTTCCGATCACCGCATGCCCCATCCGACCGGTGATCTTCACCATCCGCTCCGCCCCGAACGCCTCGCCGTACATCACCAGCGTGTTCAGCACCTTGCGCATGGCCTCCCCCTGCTCCCCTCTCTGCACGGCGAGCAGTTCCTCATTCAGGATCATGTCAGTCACTCCTTTCCGTTACAGCTTCTGATGGTTCCTTCTGCCTCATACTTCTATTGTAACTGATTATCGCGCGCAGGTCACCTCACGCGCGCAGGGGACGGTTCTCTGCGCGCTTTTGCATATTTAAGAGCGCGCAGAGAACCGTCCCCTGCGCGCTCTTTCCCCAGCGTGGTCAAAAAACCGCAACTGCAGGTTGGAATAAGGCATGGCCCCCCGGCTTCTGTCCGTTATAATGGAATCAAAAAGAGTCCCGGAAGGAAAAAAAGATCCATAAAGAATAAAGATAGATAAAGGAGGAGGCATAGAGCATGGCCGCTGACACCGCAAGAGAACTTCGCAGCAAGCTGATCTATCAGGTCTTCACACGCAACCACGGGACTGGCACTTTTCGCGCGGTCGAGGAGGATCTGCCCCGCATCAAGGCGCTGGGCGCCGACATTCTCTACCTGCTGCCGGTCCAGCCCTCCGGCGAAGTGCACAGGAAGGGAAGTCTCGGCTCCCCTTATGCGATCAAAGACTATCGGGCTGTGGATCCCCGCCTGGGGACGATGGAGGATTTCATACACCTGACCGAGGCGGCGCACCAGGCCGGCCTCCAGGTGATGCTGGACGTGGTCTATAATCACACGTCGCCGGATTCCGTACTGGCTCAGGAGCACCCGGAGTGGTTCTATCACAAGGCTGACGGGAGCTTTGGCAACCGGATCGGCGACTGGTGGGACGTGATCGACCTGGACTATGCCGATCCCGGTCTCTGGGACTATCAGATCGGGACCCTGAAGATGTGGGCCCGGTATGTGGACGGCTTCCGCTGTGACGTGGCGCCGCTCATCCCGCTGGACTTCTGGAAGCGGGCCCGCAGAGAGGTGGAAGAAGTGCGCCCCGGCTGCATCTGGCTGGCGGAGGCGGTGGAGCATTCTTTTATCACCGAATGCCGGAAAAACGGGATCCCCGTCCTGAGCGACGGCGAGCTCTACCAGGCCTTCGACATCTGCTACGATTATGACCTGTATGAGTACCAGGCCGGCGCCATGACGGGCCGCAGCAGCCTGGACGAGTACCTGGCCAGGATCACGGAGCAGGAGGCTCTCTTCCCGGACAACTACTGCAAGCTCCGGTGCCTGGAGAACCACGACCGGCCGCGCGCCGCCGCCCTCCTGCCGGATGAGAAGTCTCTGCGCAGCTGGACCGCCTGGATCCTCTTCGCAAAGGGCACGTCCCTCATCTACGCCGGGGAGGAATTCCGCGCCACCCACCATCCGACCCTCTTCGACAGCGACCCAATCACTCTGACCGCAGCTTCCCCGGAGAACCCGGACCTCTCCTCCCTCATCGCAGCCATGTCGGCCATCAAAAAAGACCCCGCCCTCTCCCGCAGCGCTTTCCGCGCGGAAGCGGCCGGCGCCGGACATGACGTGATCCTTGCCGTGCACGAAGAATATGCGGATGCCGCCCTCTCCGAGAAGAACATTCCCGGGAAGAAAGTCTACGGCATCTTCCCCCTGTCCGGCCGCCCCTGCTCCATTCACATCGACGTCCCGGACGGACTCTACACCGATCTCCTGACCGGCGGCACCGTCGACATCTTCGAGAAGACCCTGTCCCTCCAGGGCGGACCAATCATCTTCACCATGTAAACAAGAGCGCGCAGGGGACGGTTCTCTGCGCGCTCTTTACTCTTTGAAATGCGCGCAGGGGACGGTTCTCCGCGCGCTCTTTACTCTTCGAAAAGCGCGCAGGGGACGGTTCTCCGCGCGCTCTTTACTCTTTAAAAAGCGCGCAGGGAACCGTCCCCTGCGCGCTTTCATCAATGTTCCTCAATCCACGCCCCGCAGCTCCGCCGCCGGGACGTACTCGCGGGCGATCGCGAGGTAGTGTTCCATCTCCTGTTTCTCCGGTGCGTGGAAGCCCTCGAAGGGCACCGTGTCCCGATCGGTGAAGCTCTGGAGGAAGTACCGCTTCGCCCCCTTGATCATGCCGCCGATCCAGTGGAAATCCTCCGCTGTGTGCAGTTCTTTGACCACTGTGGTGCGAAACTCGCAGTCGATCGCGCTGTCCATCAGGAGACCGATCGTCTCCGCAAGTGCTTCCAGGTCCACCTTGTCCACACCGGCCGTCAGCGCATACTTGGCCGGGCTGTTCTTGATGTCCACCGCCGCATAGTCCACCAGGCCGCGGTCCAGCAGGGTCCGCAGCATCTCCGGGTGGAACCCGTTGGTGTCCAGCTTCGTGCCGTAGCCCATTTCCCGGATCTGCGCGAGCAGTTCCGGAAGGTCCTTCCGCAGGCAGGGCTCTCCGCCCGTGATCGCGACGCCGTCCAGGATCCCTCTCCGCTTCTCCAGGAAGCGCAGCAGTTCCTGCTCGTCCATGATCGCCGGCGCAGTCCCGATCGCCAGTTCATAGTTGTGGCAGAACGGGCACCGCAGGTCGCAGCCCCCGAGAAAGACCGTACACGCCACATGCCCCGGATAGTCCAGGAGCGTCATTTTCTGCAATCCGTGTATGAACATCAGGTTCCTCCGCAGACCGCGCAGGGGACGGTTCTCCGCGCGCTCTTTGCTCTTTGAAAAGCGCGCAGAGAACCGTCCCCTGCGCGCTTTTTATTACTGGAAGCGCTCGTCGATGACGCGCCTGGTCTTCTTCTCGCTGCGGGGCAGGAAGCCGAGTTCGACGACGTACACGATAGGCGTGAAGCCGATCTTGCTCTTGACGGTCTCGGCGACGCGCTTCTGCAGGTCCTTGAAGTCGTGGCTGCCGCTCGCCTCGATATAGATGCGCATGCTGTCCTTGCCGTCGAGGTGGGAGATGCGGATCTGGTACTCGCTCGACAGCTCGGGGAACGTGCCCAGGATCTCCTCGATCTGCTTCGGGAAAACATTGACGCCCTTGATCTTCATCATATCGTCACTGCGCCCGGAGATCACGTCGATGCGCGGGAACTTGCTGCCGCAGGGGCACTCGCCCGGAATGATCCTGGAGAGGTCGTGGGTGCGGAAGCGGATGAGCGGCGC
>DFIR01000079.1:0-9450 GCA_002372815.1 Lachnospiraceae bacterium UBA3692 | reverse complement strand
GGATGAGCGGCGCGCCCTCCTTGACCAGCGTCGTGATGACGATCTCGCCCCACTCGCCGTCCGGCACGTTCTTGCCGGTCGCAGGATCGATGATCTCCAGATAGATATAGTCGTCCCAGTAGTGCATCCCGGTGTCGTACTTGCAGTTGATGCCGATGCCGGGGCCGTAGATCTCGGTCAGGCCGTAGATGTCGTAGAGCTCGATGCCGAGTTCGGTGGAGATGCGTTTCCGCATCTTTTCGCCCCAGCGCTCGGAGCCGATGACGCCCTTCTTCAGGCAGATCTTGTCAGCGATGCCGCGCTTCTCGATCTCCTCCGCGAGGAGCAGCGCGTACGAGCTGGTCGCGCAGATGACCGTGCTCTTGAGGTCGATCATCATCTGCAGCTGCTTGTTCGTGTTGCCGGGGCCCATCGGGATCGCCATCGCGCCGAGCTTCTCGCAGCCGTTCTGGAACCCGATGCCCGCCGTCCACAGGCCGTAGCCGGGCGTGATCTGGATGCGGTCCGCGGACGTGATGCCCGCAAACTCGTAGCAGCGCTTGAACATCTCGCCCCAGTCGTCCACGTCCTTGGCGGTGTAAGGGATGATGACGGGCATGCCGGTCGTGCCCGAAGAGGAGTGGATGCGCACCACCTCCTCCTCTTTGCAGGTCATCAGTCCCAGCGGATACGCCTCCCTCAGATCCTGCTTCTCGGAAAAAGGAAGCGCCAGAAAGTCCTCCACACTGCTCACATGATCGATCCCCGCCTCCTTCAGCCGCTTTCCGTAGAAATTGTCGGCCGCGATCAGCCTTCCGATCTGCCTGTTCACCTGTTTCAGCTGCCTGTCATTGATCTGCATGATACAACTCCTGTCCCCCGGCTCCTGTAGCTCTCCGGGATCAAACAACTCACTCCGCCTCTGCTCCAATATATGCCGGCGCGAACCTCACCTCGTGCACCTCACTCGCGCACCTCGCTTCATGGACCTCACTGCCTGTCCCACGCGAGCGCGCGCATGTTCAGGTCCCGGAAGCGCTCCGGCACTCTCTCCCGGATCGCCCCCTCCAGATCCTCTTCCGTCAGTCCCAGCTCGCCGCTCGCCAGCGCCGCGCCGAGCAGCACCACATTGAGCGTCCGCGCGCTGCCGAGTTCCTCCGCCGCCCGGTCCGCGTCCACGACCGTGAGATGCTCCACATGCTCCTCCAGGTACCGGATCATCGCCTCCGCGTCATAGGAGGACTGTCCGATCATCGCGCTGACGGGCATCACTGCGCGCCTGCTGACGACCACCGCACCGCCCTTCCTGAGAAAAGGCAGCTGCCGCACCGTCTCCCCGGGCTCGAATCCGATGATGAGGTCCACGTCCCCTTTTGCGATCAGCGGGGCATTCGCCCCCTCGCCGATGCGCACGTGGCTGAACACGCTGCCGCCGCGCTGCGCCATGCCGATGGTCTCCGCCGTCTTGATCGGGATCCCCTTCGCCATCGCCGCCGACGCGATCAGCCGCGAAGCCAGGATCGTCCCCTGTCCGCCGACGCCGCACAGAAGGATATTCTTATTCATGGAGGCCTCCTTTCGCGGGCGTGCCGGGCTCCGCGGCAGTGTCATTTTTCCTGCCGCCCGAGATCGCGCCGGCCGGGCAGATCTGCTCGCAGAGCGTGCAGCCCGTGCAGAGCGACGTGTCGATCTTCGCTTTCTTCCCGTCCGCGTCCAGGATCAGGGCCGGACAGCCAAGTTCGCGGATGCACTTCCAGCAGGCGATGCAGCGGGCAGGGTCGACGTGCGACCTTCCGGCGGGTTTCGTCACCGCGATGCAGGGCGACCGGAAAATGATCGCCTTGACGCCCGGCTCCGCCGCGACTCTGCGCACCGTCTCCACGGCCAGCTTGTGATCCAGCGGGTCCACCGTCTCCACGACGGTGAGGCCGATGGCGCGCAGGACCCTTTCGATGCTGACTTTCTCCACGATCTGGCCCATCACCGTGCGCCCTGTGCCCGGGTGCGGCTGGTGGCCGGTCATGGCCGTGGTCGAATTGTCCAGCACCACCAGCGTCATGTCCGCCTGATTGTAGAACGCATTGATCGTTCCGGTGATCCCGGAAGCAAAGAACGTCGAATCCCCGACAAAAGCAAAGCACTTCGTATCCGGCTCAATATGCCCCACACCCTGCGCGATCCCGATGCCGGCGCCCATGCACAGGCAGGTGTCGCACATATCCAGCGGCGCCGCGTTTCCCAGCGTGTAGCAGCCGATGTCGCCGCAGTAGATCGTCTTCTGCCTGCCCATCGCCTTCTTGACCGCGTAAAAAGAAGCTCTGTGCGGACATCCCGCGCACAGGACCGGCGGCCGCACCGGCAGCGGCGGCGGGGCGGGGAGCTCCTCCCGGCATGCCTCCGCCCCGCTCCCCAGGAACTTCGTGATCGCGCGGTCCACGATCTCCAGCGTGTTTTCTCCTGACAGAGGGAGATCGCCGGTCTTCTTCCCGCGGATCTTCACGGACAGGCCGTACTTTCCGCAGACATACGTCAGCGCGCGCTCGATCACCGGGTCCAGTTCCTCGATGCACAGCACTTCGTCCAGCCCGTCCAGGAACTGCAGCGCCAGTTGCTCTGGGAACGGAAAAGGCGTCGCCACGCGCAGCAGCCTCGCATTCCTTCCCCGCAGCGAATCCAGCGTGTAGAGGAAGTTCACGGCGTGGGAGGCGATGCCCTTGCGGCATTTTGCGCCATCACCTGCGCCATCACCTGCGCCATCGCCTGCGCCCGCACCCGCGCCGGGCTCCGGGCAGATCCGGTTGCGCGGATACGCGGACAGGACTTCCGAGAGCTGCGCGTTGCGCTGCTCGATCAGTGCGTGATTCTTCACGGAGAGCCGCGGGAAGATCACCCATCTCGACGGGTCCTTCACGAAGCCTTCCGGTTTGTTTTTATAGTATTCCTCAGGATCCTTGATCTCCAGGGACTCATATCCGTGGTCCACTCTCGTCGTCGCGCGGAAAAAGACGGGCGTTCCGTATTTTTCCGAGAAGTCGAACGCTTCCTGGATCATCTCGTACGCCTCGGCGACCGAGCACGGGTCGAAGACCGGCACCTTGGAGAACATGCCGAAGGTCCGGGTATCCTGCTCCGTCTGCGAGGAGATCGGGCCCGGATCGTCCGCGACCAGCACCACCATGCCGCCCTTCACGCCGATGTACTCCAGGCTCATCAGCGGGTCGGAGGCCACGTTCAGGCCGACCTGCTTCATCGTCACGAGCGCCCTCGCGCCGCTGTAGGCAGCCCCGGCGGCCACTTCCATCCCGGCCTTCTCATTGATCGACCACTCCACATACACATCGCCCGGATTGCGCTTCGCGATCGTCTCCAGCACTTCCGTCGAAGGCGTCCCCGGATACCCGGCGACCAGATTCACGCCGGCCGCAAGCGCCCCCATGGCGATGGCCTCATTACCCATCAGGAATTCTTTGTGCATCGTCTCACATCCTCTGCATCTTCACCGCTGCCAACAAACTGCATCTTTCACTACTGTACCACAAAAAAGCCGCGCAGGGGACGGTTCTCTGCGCGGTTTACAAAATTACCGCGCAGAGAACCGTCCCCTGCGCGGTACTGCGCTGCCAGCCTCACTGCCCTTTGCGGGGCCGCGGACGTACCTCCGCAGCCCCGCAAAGGGCAATTCTCTTAATTTCTGCCTGTTTTGCCCTTCAGCGGGTCCTGGACGTATCTCCGCAGCCCCGCAAAGGGCAATTTTCTTAATTTCTGCCTGTTTTGCCCTTCAGCGGGTCCTGGACGTACCTCTGCGGCCCCGCAAAGGGCAATTTTCTTAATATCTGCCTGTTTTGCCCTTCAGCGGATCCTGGACGTACCTCCACGGCCCCGCAAAGGGCAAGATCCGCAGGTAATAAGAAAACGGGCGAAGCCCGGGCCGCAGAGACACCTCCACGGCCCGGGCTTCGCCCCCGGCGCACAGACCGCGTCCGTGCAGCGTGATCGATCAGATCTCGAACAGATCGCTGAAGGCCTTCAGGGCGCCGTCGGTCTGGTGAGCGAGGACGCGCTTGGCGAGGACCTTGCCGAGCTGGACACCTTCCTGGTCGAAGCTGTTGAGGTTCCAGACGAAGCCCTGGAACATGACCTTGTTCTCAAAGTGGGCGAGGAGGGCGCCGAGAGCCTCGGGGGTCAGCTGGTCGCCGATGATGATGCTGGACGGACGGCCGCCTTCGAAGTTCTTGTTGGGATTCTCATCCTGCTTGCCGCAGGCGAAGGCCATGATCTGCGCGACGACGTTGGCGCAGAGCTTCTTCTGGCTCGTGCTGCCCTGGATGTCCATGTCCATGCCGGCCTGATTGTTCTTGAAGCCGACGAACTGGAGCGGGACGATGTTTTTGCCTTGGTGCAGGAGCTGGTAGAAGGAGTGCTGGCCGTTGGTGCCGGGCTCGCCGAAGATGACCGGGCCGGTGACATAGTCCACGGGCTCACCGAAGCGGTTGACGCTCTTGCCGTTGGACTCCATGTCGAGCTGCTGCAGGTGCGCCGGGAAGCGGCTCAGTGCCTGCGAGTACGGCAGGACCGCCGTGGAAGGATAGCCGAGGAAATTGCGCTCGTAGACGCCGATCAGCGCGTCGAGCATCGCCGGGTTCTTCATGATGTCGCGGTTCTTAGCGGTGAGATCCGCCTTCGCGGCGCCATCGAGGAAGCGCGCGAAGACTTCCGGCCCAAACGCCAGGGACAGCACCACGCCGCCCACGCAGGAAGACGCGGAGTAGCGGCCGCCGATGTAATCATCCATGAAGAAAGCAGCCAGATAATCCGTGCTGGAAGCCAGCGGGGAAGTCTCGCTGGTCACGGCGAGCATGTGCTTGGAAGGATCGACGCCGGCATCCTTCAGCGCGTTGCGCACGAAGGTCTCGTTGGTCAGGGTCTCCAGCGTCGTGCCGGATTTGGAGACGACGATGAACAGGGAGTGCGGGATATCCACGGTCTTCAGCACCGCCGCCGCGTCATCGGGATCGACGTTGCTGATGAAGCGCGCCTCCATCTTCAGCGTGCCGTTCTGTCTCGCCCAGTTCTCCAGCGCGAGGTACATCGCGCGGGGGCCCAGGTCGCTGCCGCCGATGCCGATCTGCACGACGGTCGTGAACTTCTCGCCCGCGGCATTGGTGATCTCACCCGCGTGGACGCGGTTCGCGAAGTCCGCCGCCTTCTTCTGCTCGCCGACATAGAAGTCGCGCTTGTTGACGCCATCCGCGACGACATCCTCGCCGAGCTGTCCGCGGCAGAGCTGATGCAGCACCAGCCTCTTCTCACCCGTATTGATCATTTCGCCGTTGTAGAGGGCGGCGTATTTCTCGGTCAGCTGTGCCTCGTCCGCGAGCTGCGCCAGTGCCGCAAGGATCTCGTCATCCACTTCCTTCGCGGCAAAATTGTAGCTGTAACCGCAGGCCATCGGCACACTGTATTTCGCGACGCGCTCCGCACCGGCTTCCCCTGCCATCGCGGTCTGCAGGCGGACACGCCCCTTCAGCGCATCCAGCTTCCCGTACGCGTCCAGCTGGTCAAAATTCTTCCAGGAAATCATCTCGTCATCTCCTCCTTTATCCACGTCATTTCATGTAAACCGGCCCCTGCCTGAGTGCGAGGCTATACTGCTTATATTATAGAGTACCACTGTCCCGCATGTCCAGTTTGTACGGAATTTCGGGCATTCCGGCCCGGTACGCCACCGCCGCCCGGCCCTCTCGCCAGCCCGCCCACCCCGGAAAAATCATCTTGACACCACTTTCCCGCAGTGCTACTTTAACTTCATACAGTTTCACCTGAAAAAACAAAGGAGTTTCCATGACAGACTGCCGCCTGAACGACCTGTATTTCGCCTTTACGGGCTTTGCCTTTACTTTTGCAAAGGCAGAGTTTGTTTGGCGTGACCTCAGCGAGTGACCGGTCTTTCATAGAGAAGGAACATGCAGCACCCCGCGGTCAAGCCGGCCGCGGGGTTTTCCTATGTGCGTGAAGCACTGAGCCATGCGCAGACAATGAGGATGACAGCTGGCGGGAGCTCGCTCCCAGACAGCTGGCGGCCTCATTGGCACCCCCCGACGATAGCCACCAAGAAAGGAGTCCCCCATGATCGTCATCCTCAAAGATAATCCCGACCGCCAGCAGCTGGACGGCCTCATCCGCTGGCTCGGCGACCAGCAGATCGAAGTGCACCCGACCGTCGGCGTGCACCAGACCATCCTCGGCCTCATCGGCGACACCTCCCGCATCGACATCGACCTGATCTCGGCGCTCGAGATCGTCGAGGACGTCAAGCGCGTGCAGGAGCCCTACAAGAACGCCAACCGCAAGTTCCACCCGGACGACACCGTCATCCGCGTCGGCGACGTGCAGATCGGCGACGGGTCGCTCACGCTTTTTGCCGGGCCCTGCTCCGTGGAGTCCGAGGAACAGATCGTCGGCATCGCCCGCGCTGTCAAAAAGAGCGGCGCAGCCATCCTCCGCGGCGGCGCTTTCAAGCCCCGCACCTCCCCCTACGCCTTCCAGGGCATGGGCGACGAGGGCCTGCACCTGCTCCTCAAGGCCAAGGAAGCCACCGGCCTCCCGATCTGCACCGAGATCATGGACGCCTCCCAGCTGCCCCTCTTCGAGGACATCGACATCCTCCAGGTGGGCGCCAGGAACATGCAGAATTTTGCCCTTCTGAAAGCCCTTGGCAAAACAAACAAGCCCGTCCTCCTCAAGCGCGGCATGGCCTCCAGCTACCAGGACCTCCTCATGAGTGCCGAATACATCCTGGCCGGCGGCAACCCGAACGTCATCCTCTGCGAGCGCGGCATCCGCACCTTCGAGACCTACACGCGCAACACGCTGGATCTCTCGTGCATCCCGGCCCTCAAGACGCTCTCCCACCTGCCGGTCATCATCGACCCCAGCCACGCCGCGGGCAAGTCCGCCCTCGTCCCCTCCCTGGCGCGCGCAGCAGCCGCCGGCGGCGCGGACGGCCTCCTCATCGAGGTCCACAACGACCCTGCCCACGCCCTCTGCGACGGTCCCCAGTCCATCACACCGAAGGTCTTCGACGCCCTCGCCCCGCAGCTCCGCCAGATCCACGACCTTGTCAGAGGAGAACAGACCGATGTCATCATCCGATAACAGAACCCCCTCGCAGCCCGCACCCGCCGCAGCGCCCGCAGTGACCCCCGCCGCATCTCCTGCCGCCCCCGCCCTCGTCGCCTGCCAGGGCATCGAAGGCGCCTACTCCCACCTGGCTGCCCGGTCCCTGTTTCCGGACAGTTCGCTGCTCTATTTTCGCAATTTTCGCGCTGTTGCGCGCGCGGTCAGCCAGGGCATGTGCCGCTACGGCGTCCTGCCCATCGAGAACAACACCTACGGCTCCGTGCGCGAGGTCTACCGCGTGATCGGCGAGGAGAACGTCTGCATCGTCCGCAGCACCACGCTCCGGATCTCCCACCGCCTCCTGGCCCTCCCCGGCGCCTCCCTCAGCGGCATCACCACGATCTACTCCCACGAGCAGGCCCTGGGCCAGTGCGCGGACTTCCTCCACTCCCTCGGTGACAAGGTCCGCGTCGTCCCCTGCCTCAACACCGCCGTCGCGGCCCGCACCGTCGCGCAGGGGGGCGATCCCCACGCCGCGGCCATCTCCTCCCCGGAGTGCGCCGCCCTCTACGATCTCAGGACCCTGAAAAAAGACATCGCCGACACCACCCACAACTACACCCGCTTCATCTGCATCGCCGCCGCCCCGGAGGTCCTTCCCGGCGCGAGCCGCCTCTCCATCGTCCTCTCCGTGCAGCACCGCCCCGGCGCCCTCGCCGCCGTCCTGCAGGAGTTCGCGAAGGCCGGCATCGACATGCTCAAGATCGAGAGCGCGCCCGTCCCCGGCCGCGACTTCGAATTCCGCTTCTACATCGACCTCGCCGCCACGGTCTCCGATCCCGCGGTCACGGCGATCCTGCAGCGCCTCGAAGCCGAGTGCCCCGAATACCGCTACCTCGGGTCCTACACCGAAGAAAAAGTCCCCGAAGCCGCCCCCTCCCCGTCCCCGATCCTGCAGAACATGCTATAATGGGAACAAAAAAAAGGAGGCTCACCCCATGCGTGATCCCGAACGTGTCCGCCGCAGCAACCGGCTCCTGATCGTTATCGTCATCCTGATGCTCCTCTACGGCATTATCAACCGGATGCAGTCCGGCAACGACAGCATCTACCTCTTCGGTTACAAGATCTACGGCACCGAGCAGACCTCGGAGACCGCCCCTGAACAGGAGGACACAAAATGAGTGCGCACACCCGTTCTGTCACCCCGTTACTCCTCTCCCTTCTGCTCGCCGCCGGCCTCCTGACCGGCGCATACGTCCCGGCCCTCGCCTCCGACGCGCAGCAGCCGGCACAGATACAGCAGGCGCAGGAGCAGTCCCAGCAGCAGGAGCAGCCCGGCCAGCAGGAGCAGCAGCCGGCGCAGGCTCAGACCCAGCCGTCCCAGCCCTTCCGCTACGAGCACGACCCGCAGGAGAACCCTGCCGCGATGGAGGACATCGTTGTCGATCCGGAGGCGGTGTATGGTTTTGCCCCGAATCCGGAATCGGCGAGGCTGGGGCCCTACGCGGACGCCATCGACTGGACGGACCCGGAGCAGGTGGCAGCTGCCCGCGAGACACGCGCCGCCTACCACGAGGAAATGTCGCAGCTCTACCGCCTGATCGAAGAAATGCTGGGCCAGGGCAGAAATGTCGAGGAAATCGCCCGCGCCGTCAGCGCGAAGCGCAACGAGATCCGCCTCGCCTCCTACGAGGGCGACCCGGAAGGCCTCGCGAAAGTGAAGCAGAGCAACCTCGACACCTACGGAAACGAGAACGGCCCGACCGCCGACTCCCTCTACGAGAAGTACGGCTCCTGGCAGACCGTCCTCGAGAAAGCCCTCAGCTCCAACGCCGGCATGGACGCCTGCCTCGGCCTCTACGACGAGTACTACGACACCTACGACTTCGCGGAGCGCGCCGCCGCAAACGGCGACCAGGACACCCAGGCCGCCGCGGACCCTGCCGCAGAAAAAGAATCAGCCGCCCCCTCCACCTACGTGGTGCAGAAAGGCGACTGCCTCTGGACGATCGCTGAAAAGCACCTGGGCGACGGCCGCCGCTGGACCGAGATCTATGAGAAGAACAAGTCCTCCATCGCCGACCCCAACCTCATCTATCCGGGGCAGGAGCTGGTGCTGCCGTAAGCATTCCACATCGATCCATGATCATAAATCCGTAAAGGAGCCGGCAGTCCTTTGCCGGCTCCTTTATCAAAAGCGAAAAACAAACACTTCCGCAAAGGTTTCCTGAAGTTCCTTTGCCGGCATCTTTATCTAAGGCGAAAAATAAACACCTCCGCAAAGGTTTCCTGGATTTCCTTTGCCGGCATCTTTTTCTAAGGCGAAAAATAAACACCTCCGCAAAGGTT
>DFIR01000019.1:38491-45009 GCA_002372815.1 Lachnospiraceae bacterium UBA3692 | reverse complement strand
TCCGGGCCTTTGCTGGAAGAGACGATGCAGATGGTGCTTGAGGAAATAACAAAGATCCGACACGAGATGGCAGGCGAACTGGGGATGGACCCCGTTGAACATCTGCTTGGCCGGATCAAGTCGGAAGAGAGTATGCGGGAGAAATGCAGACGAAAGGGTCTTCCCGAGACGCCCGAATCGGCGCTGGAGAAGATCCACGACGCGATCGGCCTGCGCGTGGTCTGCGCCTTTCTTGACGATATCTATACGATCCGGGACCGGCTGCTGGCACTGCCACGCATACGCCTGGTCGAGGAAAAGGACTATATCCGTCATGTCAAACCCAACGGATACCGAAGCTTTCATATGATCATTATTGTCGATGAAAAGATTTACGCGGAGATCCAGCTGCGGACCATTTCCATGGATACCTGGGCGGCTTTGGAGCACCACCTCAAGTACAAAAAAGAGATAGGCGGCAATACCGCTCTCATTTCAGCCGAGCTTAAGCGCTGTGCGGATGAGCTGGCATCCACAGATTCTTCTATGCAGACGCTGCGGGACATGATCCGGGAACTGCACTGATCCGATGAGAGGAGATATTTAGAAGGTGAAAGTATTAATTGCGGAAGACACAACAGACCTCAACCGCGTAGTGACAGTAATGCTGCAGAAATTCGGCTATGAAGTAGACAGTGTATATGATGGTGAAGCCGCATTGGAACAGCTTGAGTTGAGCGGATATGATGCAGTGATCCTGGATATCATGATGCCCAAAATGGACGGAATCACCGCTCTTAAGAACATGCGCAGCCGGGGGATCAACGTTCCGGTCCTCATGCTGACGGCCAAGTCGGAAGTGGATGACCGCGTCGCGGGCCTCGATGCCGGCGCAGACGACTACCTTCCCAAGCCCTTCGCCATGAAGGAGCTTCTGGCCCGGGTCAACGCCATGACCAGGAGAAAGACCAAGTATTCCGGCAGTCTTGTGACCTACGCGGACTTTTCTCTCAACACAGACACTCTGGAACTGGCTGCGGAGAACAGTGTCCGCCTCTCCATGAAGGAGTGCGAGCTGCTCCATCTGCTTGCTCTGCACGGCGGGAAGGAGCTGACAACGGACTATATTCTGGAACATGTCTGGAGGGGAGATGATTCGGCCGATGAGAGCACGGTTTATCTTTACGTCAAATATCTGAAGAGAAAACTTGCGGGCATCGGGGCGGCAGCACAGCTGACGGGTGAGCGCAGCGGGGCTTATATGCTCAGGTCAAAATAGTGCAGCAGGCATCGGGCCTGCAGACGGGATCATGACTTATGACAGAACATGAAATCAAACGAATCAGGAATCGGTTCATAACGGCCTCTACGCTGACCCTTTTTTGCGTCATGATGATCATGGGCGGAATGATCTACCTTTTCAGCACGATCGCCATCCGCAACGAGGCGCATCAGATCATGCGCTATATCGCGGAGAACGACGGGGACCTGCCGGAGCCGGGTACGAGCCAGGGCAACAGTGAAGAGGCTCATGACAGCGATGCAGACGCAGAGGATGGGCACGACAATTCCTTCTCGGAGACCATGGAGTGGAGCCTGCAAAGTATTTTCGGCATGGGAGATTTCTTCGGAGAAACGCCGGATTTCTATTATACCACGCGCTATTTTGCCGTATTGTTTGATGAGGATGAGTCAGTCTCGGTGATCAAGACAAGCCACATCGCCTACCTCGACGAGGAGCAGGCGGAAAAGTACGCGAGGATTGCGCTGGACAGACCCTTCCGTTTCGGAAACTTCGGAAGATACTATTACTACTGTGCAGACAGAGAAGAGGGCGGTACGATCGTCATCTATCTGGACAGGACCGAGCAGTTGAGCATGATGCGCCGTGTTCTTATATCGGCGCTTTCCATACTGGGGTTCGGAACGATCCTGTCCTTCTTCATTATGCGGCTGCTCTCCAAAGGATTTGTGCGCACGGAAATGGAGAATATGGAAAAGCAGAAGCAGTTCATCACCAATGCCAGCCATGAGCTCAAGACACCTCTAGCTGTGATCAAAGCTAATACGGAAATGCAGGAATTGATGGACGGCGAGTCGGAGTGGTCCCAGTCGACGCTGAGGCAGGTGGACCGGATGACGGGACTGATCGGAAACCTTGTGCAGATCGTGCGCGCGCAGGAAATGACAGACGGAGAACTGACGCAGACTGACATTGCGGCGGCAGTATCGGAAACGGCGGACTCCTTTGCGCCCGTAGCGGCAAGCGAAGGCAAGAAGCTGGAAATGACGGTTCCGGATTCCTTGGTCATAAAATCCAATGACAGCAGTATGCGTCAGCTTACGTCACTACTTGTTGACAATGCCATCAAGTACTGCGATGACGGAGGAACCATCAGGGTCGAACTTGCGCGCAGCAGGAAAGGTGCCGTTTTCACGGTATCCAACGATTATGCAGAAGGTGAAAACGCAGATTATTCCCGCTTTTTTGAACGGTTTTACAGAAAGGATGAGGCGCATACCATATCGGCGGGCACTGTAGCGGCTCTCAGTGCAGAAAGCTCCGGAAAGCGCACAAACAGGAGCGGGTACGGGATCGGCCTTTCCATAGCCGAATCGTTGGTCAAGTCGATGAAGGGGAGTATCAGTGTCTCCTGGAATACGGGACGGATCCATTTCATATGTAAGTTTTGAAACAGTAGAAAGGTAATGTGATACAAAAGATTAATGAACATATACCAGGGTATCCATGCACTGAAATACTGGCATTATAAGGGCAGAATTTATGTTAATTATTTAACCAATTGGTTGGAACCCAAATTATCAGATTCAGATGAGTTCGTTATCATAAACACCATTGCCAAGGCAAACGCAGACTACCTGGTACAGAGCTCAAAAGGCATAGAAGAACTTAGATTTGACCAATACAACTATCTGATCCCATTTCATCCGGATATAATGTTCAAGGTCATCGAGACTTCGTCCGGCTACCAGATCTGGATGTACCACAACTGACCACCTTTATCCATAATAGAATGAAAGCCGCCTCGTGCTGTAGTAGTACGGGACGGCTTATTTATTATGTCCGTGAGTATGAATATAATGCATGAGACACGGTGGTTGTCAGTAGATCATCGCAGCGTTTAACGTGAAAACATTCTTGTCGTAGTACACCGTATATCGCCACTACTCTTCCAAACGCCCATATTTATTCGTAAAAGCTGCCTTTTGCGAATAAATACATATCGCTCTCACGGCTGTTGTGTCAGTCGTCCAGGGACCCGCCGAACGCCTCCAGCGAATCGATCGTGATCCTGCATCCCGGCCGCACGTGCTGCATGATGAATTTCATGACGCTCTCGGGAACGGCCACACAGCCGCCCGTATACGTCCGGTTGACGCGGAAACTGTGGAAGAAGAACGCGAAGCCCTTCTCCGGCTCACACTCCGCGTTGTAGCCCATATTCAGGCAGTAGCGGTAGGCATAGTCGAAATCCGCGATATGCTCGCTGTTCTCCGTATCCAGATCCGGCAGATCGCGCGTGGAGACAAGCTCGTTGAAGTGCATCCCCTCGCGGACGTCGCCGGACCAGTAATAGGTGTCGTCCACCTGTGTGTAAGGCATCTGACAGCCGGGATCCTCCGCCAGACCGAAAGCCCTGTCGATCGTGAAGGTTCCCACGGGTGTGTAGCAGTCGCGGATATTCGCGTCTCCGAGCCCGTCCAGGCCGATGAAGCCCGGGGTCGCGATCAGCTGCTGCCAGGTGCCGTCCTGACCGCGCTCGTGCATGGTGATATAGGCGGTCGTCTTATCCACGCCCGCGACGACGATCAGCTGCTGCGTGTCCTCGTCCTGCGCGGCGTCCAGCGCCGTGACCCATGCCGGCGATGTCCGGGGCGGCTGCTGTGTAAAGTATAGAGACGACTCTTCCGCGGCTCCTGCGTCTCCGGTATCTCTTTGTGCGCAGCCGGTGACCGCTGCGGTGAAAAGCGCTGCAAGAAGGACGGCAGAAATGACGGTCCTCCGTTTTCTGAAAGACTTGCGCATGGCGCCTCCTCAGTTCATAGTCATCATCGTCCCGGGTCCGTCACAGGTAAGAGACGGTCTCGTCGAGCGGTTTGCGGCTTCCGTGATTGGCGAGCGGGCCCGCGCCTTCCGCGGCATAGCCGAGGTCCAGGAGCATCAGGATCTCCTCGTGTTCGGGCAGATCGAGGGCTGCAGCCGCCTGTTCCGGATCGAAGAAATTGATCCAGCAGCTGTCGACGCCTTCATCCGCCGCCGCGAGAAGCATGTGTGTCGCGACGATCGTCGCGTCCTCGATGCCGGAATTCCGCTTTCCGCCGGGATAAGTGAAGACATTCGTTGTGTCATAGGCGACGGCGAGGACGGTCGGCGCATTGTAGCGGCAGGGGGTGAGCTTGTCCACCGCCTTGAGTGCGCGCTCTGTCTGCAGGACGTAGATGCGCTGTTCCTGCAGGTTCTTGGCGGTCGGAGCCAGGCGGCCGGCCTCCAGGATCGCCTGCAGCTTCTCCTCTTCCACTTTCCTGTCCGAGAACTTCTTGCAGGAGTAACGATTCTTCACCACTTCTTTGAACTGCATTTCAATACCTCCTATATATCACAATGACGGATTCACTTTGTAAAAACATACTTCCGAAGGCGTTCGAACGCCTCCTCCACGCGCGACAGCGGCAGCGCCAGGTTGACGCGCATGTGGCAGGAGCCACGGAAGGGGCGGCCGTCCTGTACGGCCACGCCCACGCGCCAGCAGGCCCGCAGGAGCTCATCGAGGGTCTCCCCGGTGCGCTCGCAGTACGCCGTGCAGTCGGCGAACAGCATGTAGGTGCCCTCCGGGCGGAAGACGTGGACATCCGGGAAGTGCTGCGCGATGAAGCTGCAGGCATAGTCGATATTCCCGCTGAGGACTTCGCACAGCTCATCCGTCCACAGGTGTCCCTCCTCGCTGTAGGCGCCGATGAGCGCGTACATGGACAGGACGTTCATGCTGTTGTAGTGTGTGTTCGTCCCCTCCCGGCGCACGGCGGTGCGAAGATCCTCGTTGTAGATGACGTGGTAGGACCCCACGAGGCCGGCCAGGTTGAAGGTCTTGGAAGGCGCGTAGAGAGCCACTGTCCGCTGCCGCGCGTCCTCCGAGACGGACTGGGTCGGTATGTGACGGTTTCCGAAGAGCAGGATGTCGGACCAGATCTCGTCGGAGATCACATGTACGTCATATTTCCCGCAGAGCTCCGTGAAGGCAAGGATCTCTTCTCTGTCCCACACGCGCCCGGAGGGATTGTGCGGGGAACAGAAAACCGCCGTGCGGATCCCGTTCGCGCGGATCTTCTCCTCTATGTCCGCGAAGTCCATGCGGGGGACGCCGTTCGCATCCGCCCTGAGCGGGGAATAGACGATCCTGAAGCCCGCACCGGTCAGGCTGCGGATGAAGCCTATATATGTCGGCGCGTGCACCAGAACGGCGTCTCCGGGCCTGCAGAGGGCCCTGACGGCGGAGATAACGCCTCCGACGACGCCGTTCTCGTAGCCGATGTGCTGCTTCAGGAGCCCCTCTGCGCCATTCCTGCGCGTCTGCCAGTCTATGATCGCCCGGTAGTATTCGTCCCGCGGCTCAAAATAGCCGAAGGACGGGTGCTCCGCCCTGCGTATGATCTCGTCCTGGATCCTGCGCAGGGATACGAAATTCATGTCCGCGACCCACATCGGGATCGCATCGAATCCGTCCTCCGGCGCCAGCGGGACGAAGGACGGATCGCCCAGCCCCAGCGCGTCGATGGCGATCGCGTCCATCCCTTTTCTGTCCGGGACGGTGGTGAAGTCATAAGTCATCTTCTCTTCTGTCTCCTCTTCAGCAATTGCCCGTGTATACATACCGCAGAGAGCCGCGCGCGATCTCTGCGAGACGGTAGATCTGTCCCACATCCGTCGCCGGCCGGTCCGTCATATGAAAACGCGGGAAAAAGCGTGTGATGTGCAGCGGCACGTACTCCCCGCCGCGGCCCCCTGCCGCGCCCGGAAGGCCCGCGACCCAGCTGCTGAGTGCCCGTATCTCCTCTTCTGAATCGTTCTCCCCGGGCACGATGAGCGTCGTCAGCTCCACGTGGCAGTGCTTCACGGCCTCCCGGATGAAGTCCATGACCATCTGCCGGTCGCCCCCGAGAACATCTCTGTAATAGTGGTCGGTAAAACCCTTCAGGTCGATGTTCATGGCGTCTATGAACGGCGTGAGCTCCTCCAGCACCTGCAGGGAGGCCGTGCCGTTCGTCACGAGCACATTGCGCATGCCCGCCGCGCGGACGAGCCGCGCCGTGTCCCGCACATACTCATAGCTCACGAGAGGCTCATTGTAGGTGAAGGCGACGCCGATATTGCCCCTGTCGCGGAGCCGCACCGCAAGTGCGGCCAGTTCCTCCGGCGGGACGTCCTCCGCCTCCGCGGCGGCCTGTCGGGCTGCGTCAGACCATGAGATCGAATAGTTCTGGCAGAAGGGACAGCGGAGGTTGCAGCCATAGCTCCCGGC
>DFIR01000019.1:17016-38341 GCA_002372815.1 Lachnospiraceae bacterium UBA3692 | reverse complement strand
GATGGCCCCTTCGCAGCAGGTCCTGGCGCCGCAGGCACCCGTCTGCCCTTCCGCAAGCCGGCAGTGACGGAAACATACTTCGCAGACTGCCATGCACGCCTCCTTTCCCGCGTCAGTGGTGGCGGATCACCTCGAACCGCTCCAGCCGGACCGTCTCCGCCTCGCCGATCCCGGCCTTGCGCTTCGCGATGGCGATCTGCTCCTCCACCGTGTCCACGCCGTCGAGATCCGGGAGCAGCAGGCCGCGTCTGCCGCCTTTTGAGACGATCACGCCGTAGCGCTTCACATCCAGGTCCTCCGGCCCGCCGATCGTTTCCGGCTCGCCGAGGACGTCCACGATGATCTCCAGATAGGGCAGCTCTTCCGGCCGGACCGGCTGAAAACGGGGATCCTGCGAACAGGCGCTCACCGCGTTCCGGAGGATCTCCTCCGCGACACTGCCCGTGACCGGGAGGATCGTGCCGATACAGCCGCGGAGACGTCCGTGTTCATGGATCGAGACGAATACGCCGGCGCGTCTGCCGGTCAGTTCTGCCGGAAGCCCTTCGGGGACGGATAATTGTATTCTGTCCCTGACATAGCTGCGGACAGAGGCGCGTGCCAGGCGCACATAAGGATCCTCTTCCGCCTCCTGCCTGCGCCTTTGCGCCGCCTCCTCCTGCAGGTACCTGTCCAGGAAATGCCTGTCCGGATCCTCTCCTTCCGGATGGAACGTGCAGATCCCGTAGCCGACGCCGGTCACGTCCTCGTGGGACAGCGTCCTGGCACTGACGGCCTGTCCGTCCAGCGCACCGGCCATGATGACGAAGGAGCGGTGGCCGCACTCGGCGGCCCTGTCGCAGAACGTCTCGTCGAAATCAAAGAGCTCCCCGAAGGCTGCCCGCCCGCACACATCCATGATGCGCGCGTCATAGACCGGCCCCTCTTCGGCGAAGCCGTAGGGCCCGTAAGTCTGCAGCTTGTGCGACAGGTCGCCGCTGGCGATGAGCACGGCGCGGCGACCGGTCTGCCCGACGGCCTGCCGGAGCATCTGCCCGAGCCGGTAATGATCTGTCAGAGGCAGCCCGGACAGCCCGATGCGGAGCAGGCGGAAATCGCTGTATTTCTGCCTGACAAAATACAGCGGCACCATCACGCCGTGGTCGAGCTGCGGATCCCGCTCTCCAAGCGTGCCGGCGGGGAAATCCTCCGCGTCTGCGATCGCGCAGAGCGCCTCCCGCAGTCCGGTGTCATACGTCTCCCGGAAACGGACGGAGCCGGCGCGGAACTGCGCGAAGGAGCCGGATGCGGCTGCCCCCGGAGAAATGTGAAAATAATCCGCGTACATGACCGTGTGCGGGCTGGTCACGATGATCGTCTCCGGCCGCAGCGCGGCGATCTCCCCGGCGACCTGCGCGTAGGCTTCTGCCGTCGCGCGGATCTGTGACTCTCCGCCTCTTCCGACTTCGGGGACGATCATCGGCGGGTGCGGGACCATGTATGCTGCAAGGATCGGCATTCTGACCTCCTTTCTGCTGCTGTTCCGATGGAGCCCGGTCAGTAGCCGAGTTCCTCGGAATCCATGATCAGTGTGAACGGGCCCTCATTCGTCATGGAGACGTGCATATAGGCGCCGAAGACGCCGGTCTCCACCGCATACCCCTGCGAGCGGCACAGATCTGTGATATACTGATAGAGTGCCTGCGCGTGTGCGGGATCCCCCGCCCGGACGAAACTGGGGCGGTTTCCTTTGCGGACGTCCGCGTAGAGCGTGAACTGGGAGACGAGCAGGAGCGAGCCGCCCACTGCTGCCAGATCCAGATTGGTCTTGCCCTCACTGTCCTCGAAGATCCGCAGCTTCAGCATCTTCCGGACCATGCGCTGCGCCGTCTCCTCCGTGTCGCTGTCGTTGACGCCGATCAGGACGAGCATGCCCTGCCGGATCTCTCCGGTCGTGGTGCCCGTGCCGGCCGCCGCAGCCTCTTCCTCCGATATCGTAACGCGTGCATCCCGCACGCACTGGATCACAAAACGCATAGATTGATGCCTCCTTACCATGAAAGGATCTCCCGCCCATGGCGATGCAAAGAACCGAAACTTACTCCAAAGAACAGGATATCAAAAATACGACGAAAATGCGAGAAGTCCTGGAGACCCTCCCGCGTTTCTGCCGCAGATACTTCCGCGGGATCGAGGAGACGACCTCCGCCAGGACCCGTCTCGGATACGCCTATGACCTGCGCATCTTCTTCGAATTCCTCAGCGCGTCCAACCCTTCCCTGAAGGACCGGGAGATCCCCTCTTACGACATTGAGGTGCTCCGCAGCATCGGCAAGGAGGACGTCGAGGAATATCTGGAGTACCTCTCCTATTACAAGAAAGACGGCAAGGTCTACACGAACGACGAACGGGGCAAGGCCAGGAAGCTCTCCGCGCTCCGCAGCATGTTCCGCTACTTCTACCGCTCGGAGGTCCTGGACCGCGACGTGACCGCGCTGGTCCCGCTCCCCAAGCGCCACGAGAAGCCCATCATCCGGCTGGACGAGGGCGAAGTGGGGACGCTCCTGGAGCAGGTCGATGACGGCGCGAAGCTCACGAAGCGGCAGCTCGCTTTTCACAAGCGCACGAGGGTCCGCGACGTCGCGATGCTGACGCTTCTTCTCGGCACCGGGATCCGCGTCAGCGAGTGCGTCGGCCTGGACCTGCAGGACATCAATTTCCGCGAGAACGGGATCCGGGTCCACCGCAAGGGCGGCTACGACGCGATCGTCTATTTCGGCGACGAGGTCCGGGAGGCGCTGGAGGCATATCTCGAGGAACGCGAGAAGATCCTTCCGAAAGACGGACACGAGAACGCCCTCTTCCTCTCCCTGCAGGACCGCCGCATCACCGTGCGCGCTGTCGAGAACCTGGTCAAGAAGTACGCGCAGCAGGTGACCACCCTCAAGAACATCACGCCCCACAAGCTTCGCAGCACCTACGGCACGAGCCTCTACCGCGCCACCGGCGACATCTACCTCGTCGCGGACGTCCTCGGCCACAAGGACGTCAACACGACCCGCCGCCACTACGCGGCCATCGAGGAGGACCGCCGCAGGAGCGCCGCGGACGCGGTGAAGCTGCGGAACAACAGCGCTCCGTAGTATTCCGACAATAATGTAAAAAAGCCGCCCGTCAAGGGCGGCTTTCATAATGCAGTCAATGGGTAAACGGCACTCACGGCAGTACTTCCTGCGAGTAATACGGCACGATCACCGTATCTCCGGCGTGGATCCGGAGGGTCGTGAGGTCCTCGCTGTAGGCCAGTCTGTTGATCTCGCACACTTCCTTCAGATAGTCCTGCGCCTCCGGATAGTGCGCCGTATCGGAGGAATAAGGGGCCACAAGGTCCATGAAGTCCTCGCCGTAGCCGACGGTGATGCTGGTGTAGTACTTGTGGTCGGCAGCTGCCTCCTGCGCGGAAGCGCGGAAATACATGGTGCAGAAGAAAAAGAAGCTGACGAGCAGCAGGCTGCAGATGACGCTGCGGAGGAAGGCGGCGGCACTTCTCCTCCTGACGCGCACGGGGCGCGTTGCGGAGACGGTGCGGGCTTCCGCATCACGGGTGACGGTGCGGCGGGAGGCCGCGGCGTGAACGGCGCTTCTCCTGACGGTGCGGAGTTCAGCGCGGCGCGCTGCGATGCGGTCTGTCCTTCCCGCGCGGGCGGGTCTGTCAAACGGAATTACCTGAATGCTCTGTGCGTACATATCGTTCCTCCCCGGTCCTCCAAGGACCATGCAAAACCTTTTTCAAAACCTGCCTTCACGGATGTCCGGGATCTGTTCCTCTTCTGTTCCGCTGATCTCTGATGTGAAGGAATTTCATCGATTTGTAAACATCGAACGGATGTTTGTTACGAACTTATTATATCGAACAGGCATTCGAATGTCAACAGAAAAATCGAACAGATATTCGGAATATATGTTTGCTTTTTGGACGGGCTCTGCTATAATGAATGAAAGGAACAGAACGGACGTTTCCGCCCGGCAGACAGGAGAATATAGATATGGCAAGAATCACCAAGAAACAGGAGGAGATCCTGGAGTTCATCAAAGAAGAGATCCTTGAGAAGGGGTATCCGCCCACCGTGCGCGAGATCTGCGAGACCGTAGGGCTGCGCTCCACCTCTTCCGTACATTCGCACTTGAACACACTCGAGAAGAACGGCTTCATACGAAGGGATCCCACGAAGCCCCGCGCGATCGAGATCTGTGACGACAGCTTCCAGATGGTGCGGACAGAGATGGTCTCCATGCCGATCGTCGGGCGCGTGGCGGCCGGCGAGCCGATCCTGGCGCAGCAGAACATCGAAGAGTACTTTCCGGTCCCGGCGGAGGTACTGCCCGGGGGCGAGTCCTTCATGCTCCGCGTCCACGGTGAGTCGATGATCAACGCGGGCATCCTGGACGGGGACCTGATCATGGTGAACAGCGTGAACACGGCCCGCAACGGCGACATGGTCGTCGCCCTCGTCGATGATTCCGCGACAGTGAAGACCTTCTACAAGGAGAACGGCCACATACGCCTGCAGCCGGAGAATGACACGATGGATCCCATCATCGTGCCGGACTGCACGATCCTCGGAAAGGTCTTCGGCGTCTTCCGGATCATGCGCTGAGATCCTCTGCTCCAAAGGGACTCAGAAGGAAAGATATAAAGGCATACAGATATAAAGAAACAAAGAAACAGCTGACACTCCCGCAGCCGCCCCGCGGCATGGAAAGTGTCAGCTGTTTTATTTATGAGAAGTATATGCAGCAGTAACCGTCAGGACCTTCGATCAGATGGTCTCCGGGTCGATCTGCTTCCCGTCGCGCCAGATCCTCTCCAGATCATAGAGCAGACGGTTCTGGGCGTCGAAAACGTGGACGATGATGTCGCCGAAATCCAGGAGGACCCAGTTGCCCGCGTCATAACCCTCCGTCTGGCGGATGGGCGTACCGGCCTTTTCGATGGCTTCCGTCACGGCGTCCGCAAGCGCCTGGATCTGCGGTGTGTTGTTGCCTCCTGCGATGATCATATAGTCCGCGAGAACGGATACTTCGCTGATGTCGATGATGCGCACATCCACGGCCTTCTTGCTCTCCAGCGCGTCAATGGCGATCCTGGCAAGTCTCGTCGAATTGTCCTTATCTGCACTCATACATGCTCCTCTCTTCCATCCCGGACAGATTGATAGTAACGGCAGGTGCTCTCCGTCATCGGGTCGATCCGGGCCCCCTTGGTCTCCAGATAGACGAGGGAATCCTCCAGGATCCGCAGCAGGCAGGCGTCCAGGTCCGTAAAAGCCAGGCGGCGCACCTCCGGAAGATCCTCGGCCACATCGCGCCCGGGTTCCATGTAGTCCGCGATGAAGAGGATCTTCTCAAGAAGCGTCATGCCCGGCCTGCCGGTCGTGTGGCAGCGGATGGCGCCGAGGATCTCCGGATCCTCCACGCCGTAGCGGGTCTGTGCGAGGACCGCGCCGGCCTTCGAGTGCAGCAGCGCCTCGGAAGTCCGCTCGATCTCGCTCACCTGGACCCTGGCGTCCTCACAGATCTTCAGCATCTTGCGGAGATCCAGATTCTTGGCACAGTCGTGGAGCAGCCCGGCGAGTTCCGCCTTCTGAGCGTCCGCGCCCCAGCGCATCGCCATACAGGAAGCTGTGGCCGCCACGCCCATCGTGTGGATGAAACGCTTGTAATTCAGCTCCTTCTCAAGTGCCTTGGCCAGTTCGATCCTGTCAGGTGTCTTCGTCTTCATGCTTCTCCCCGGGCAAGTGACGGTACAAGCCCTTATCTATAATATACCTTCTGACGCCTTCCGGCACAAGATACCGGATGGATCTGCCCTCCCGGACTCTCCCGCGGATGTCCGTGGACGAGATGCCGACGGCGGGGATCTCCATGATCTCGACCTTCGCGCCGTAAGCTGTGCGGAGCTCTTCCGCCGCGCGCTCCAGCTCGGAGCGGCTGATCTGGTCGGGCCGCAGGGCCCCTACGATCGTGCAGTGCGGAAAGATGCGCTCCGGGTACCGCCAGGTCCCCATCGTGCAGACCGTATCGGCGCCGACGATGTAGAAGATCTCCTCCTCCGGGTCCTCGCGGTGCATCTCCTCGAGGGTCTCATAGGTGTAGCTCTTTCCGCCGCGCAGGATCTCCATGTCGGAGACGAGGAAACGCGGGTTGTCAGAAGCGGCCGCTTCCGTCATCGCCAGGCGGTCCTCCGGGCTGCTTACGCCGTCCGCTCTTCCCTCTTTGAAGTAAGAGATGTGGGAGGGCATCAGAAGAACGCGGTCCAGGCCGAACCTGTCCGCGGCGGTCTCCGCGATCAGCAGATGCGCGTAATGGATCGGATCGAAGGTCCCTCCCAGAATGCCTGTCTTCACGGCTGCTTCCTCTGCACCGGCAGTACGATGACCGGGTCTTCTTTGAAAGGCTTGTACAGGATGAATTTCCGTCCCGTCACGCGGACGAGTTCCGAGCGCGTGCGCTCCGCGAGCGTCTGGGCGCATTCGCGGGGATCCTCTTCCACCGTCCTGAGGACGGAGCCCTTGAGAAGCTCGCGGGTGTTGAATGCCTCGGCGGTCTGCTGGACGGTTTCCGGGCCGACGCCGTTCTTGCCGATCTGCACGACCACGTCCAGTGTGTTCGCGAGGCCGGTCAGGTATGCTCTCTGTTTGCTGGTAAGCATAGCTACCTCCGTTTACAAGTGATCAGTCATAATATTCGAAGCTGTGGCCGTAGAGCCGGACGGTGTCCCCTTCCCGGCAGCCTTCGCGCTTGAGCGCGTCCACGATGCCGTTCTCCTGCAGGAACTTCTGGAAGAAGACGAAGCCCTTCTCGGTCTCCAGGTTCGTGTAGCCGAGCATGCGCTCGATGCGGGGGCCTTCCACGACGTACTCCTTCGCCTTTGCGTCGTATGTGACGGTGAAAGGCACGGACTCGGTGAACAGCTCCGTCTCGGGGTCGAATTCCTGCTCGAAGAGCTTCTTCTCCTGCGGGATCTCCTGCAGAAGTTCATAGGCTCTGTAGAGGAGCTCCCGGACGCCCTTGCCCGTCGCCGCGGAGATCGGCAGGACCTCCATGCCCAGGGGCTCACAGTGGTCCCGGATCAGCTCCAGCGCCATGGCGGCGGTCTCATCGTCGAGCAGGTCCAGCTTGTTTGCCGCGATGATCTGGCGCCTGCCGCTGAGATCGACCTGGTACTCCCGCAGTTCCCTGCAGATCACGTCGATATCGTCGACCGGATCGCGCCCTTCGCTCCCCGCCGCGTCCACGACATGGATGAGCAGGCGCGTGCGCTCCAGGTGGGCCAGGAACTCGTGGCCGAGTCCCGCGCCTTCCGCAGCGCCCTCGATGAGCCCGGGGATGTCGGACATGACGAAACTCTCCCCCTCCCCGAGGTCCACGACACCGAGCATAGGGGTCAGCGTCGTGAAGTGATAGTTGGCGATCTGCGGCTTCGCGTTGCTGGAGACAGACAGAAGCGTGGACTTGCCGACGTTCGGCAGGCCCACAAGGCCGACATCCGCGATCAGCTTGAGCTCCAGCAGCAGCTCCAGGGTCTTGGCCGGCTGGCCGGGCTGGGCATACTTGGGAGCCTGCATCGTGGATGTGGCGTAGTGCATGTTGCCGTTGCCGCCCTGTCCGCCTTTGAGGAGCAGGAACCGGCGGTTGTCGCCGGACATGTCCGTGATGACCTTGCCGCTCTCGGCCTCGCGCACGACGGTCCCCTCCGGCACCTTCAGTACCAGGTCCTCGCCGCTGGCGCCGGTCATGCGCTGTTTCTTGCCGTCCTCGCCGCTCTGCGCCTTATATTTTCTCCTGTGCCGGTAGTCGGACAGGGTGTTGAGGCCGTCGTCGACTTCCAGCCAGACGCTGCCGCCATTGCCGCCGTCACCGCCGTCCGGGCCGCCCGCCGGCACATATTTCTCGCGGCGGAAGGAGACGTGGCCGTCCCCGCCCTTCCCGCTCGAAACAAAGATCCTCGCTCTGTCTGCAAACATGAAGTATTCTCCAATAATCGGGTAGTGCAAAAAGCTTCAGACCAGCCGCAGCAGCCGGTCTGAAGCCTGCTCATACAGATACTGTGCGTTCAGCGTCTCATTCAGCCGCTGTCTCCACAGGATGGACGGAAGCTTTCTTCTTGAACTTTCCGAAGCGCTCGAAGCGGAGCACACCGTCGGTGAGCGCATACAGAGTGTCATCGCCGCCCAGGCCGACGTTCAGGCCGGGGTGGATGCTCGTGCCGCGCTGTCTGTAGAGGATGTTGCCGGCCTTGACGAACTGACCGTCCGCCTTCTTGGCGCCCAGTCTCTTGGCGTTGGAATCACGGCCGTTCTTGGTGGAACCCATTCCCTTTTTATGGGCAAAGAACTGAAGGTTTAAGCTTAACATGATCATGCCTCCTTGATCTCGTAATCTACGAATTGACGTCCGTACTGTCTGCGTGCTGTCTCGATTCCCAGAAGCAGGCTGTCGACAAGAAGCGAAGCCCCTTCGGAAGGTCTGTGCGGAAAGGTGCATCTCAGGAGCGCCCCGTCATCCCGGTCGTCCGTCTCCACGAGGATCTCCTCACCGAGAAGGGCTTCCAGGCTGTTCACCGTGTTGATCGCCAGCATACTGATGCCGGCACAGACGATATCCCGGCCCGCTTCGTCGAACCCGGTATGTCCGTCAAGGGTGAAGGACTTCCAGCTGCCGCTGCCGTCCCGCTCGAACACCACGCTGGTCATTACGCGTTGATCTTGTCGATCCTGACGCGGGTGAAGGGCTGCCTGTGGCCGTTCTTCTTGTGATAGCCGGTCTTCCTCTTATAGCGGTAGACCACGACCTTGCGCTGCTTCCCCTGATCCATGACAGTGCCGCTCACGCTGGCTCCTGCGACGTCGGCACCGACCTTCAGCTCGTCCGCGCTCACGGCGATGACCTGGTCAAAGGTCACTTCCGCGCCCGCTTCGCCTTCGATCTTCTCGATGTCGATGACATCTCCTTCGGAAACCTTGTACTGCTTTCCACCGGTTGCAATGATTGCGTACATTCTGGTACCTCCTTTTTTAAGAACTCGCTGATTTCGGCGGCCGGACCCGGACATCTGCATATCCTGCTGCCCGCGAACGGACAGTGCCCCGCACTTCGTATCCTCTTCTGCAGTACCATACAGACGGATATCATAAAAAAGCCTCATCACGCGGCATACTCAATTAAACTACCATCAGGGATGGCAGATTGTCAAGTCTTTTCTGTCTTTCTGCGGGTAAGTTCATCGGCGATATCCGGCCAGTCGAGACCCTTCTCGTTCATGACCACCATCAGGTGGTAGAGGTAGTCGGCGATCTCGTAGACCAGCTCCTGCTTCTCGGGATTCTTGGCGGCGATCACGATCTCCGTCCCCTCCTCGCCGAGCTTCTTGAGCATCTTGTCGATGCCCTTGTCAAACAGGTAATTGGTGTAGGACCCTTCGATGGGATGTTCCCTGCGCTGCCGGATCGTCTCCATATCCTCTTCCAGCACGGCGAGCGTGCCCTTCGCCTCCCCGGAGGGAGCGGCGCTCACAGGTGCCGCGGGGCGCATCTGCAGAGGATGCATCTGCGCGACCTCCCGGAAGAAACAGGAGTGGCTGCCCGTATGGCAGGCTGCGCCGATCTGTGTGACGACGGCCAGCAGGGTGTCGCTGTCGCAGTCCGCCGTCAGCGAGTGCACATACTGATAGTGCCCGCTGGTCTCCCCTTTGATCCAAAGGGACTGCCGGCTGCGGGAATAGTAGGTCATGACGCCGGTCCGGCAGGTCCTCTCATAGGCTTCCTGATCCATATAGGCCAGCATGAGCACTTCGCCCGTGCCCGCCTCCTGGACGATGGCGGGGACCAGGCCGTCGGGGCCTTTCTTCAGGTCCTCCCACGCGATCGCGGGCTGCACGGCATCTCTCGTGTGTCCCGCGGGAAGATCGATCAGGGTCATCCGGGACGGCCTTCCCGCCTCCAGACGGTCCGCCGCAGCGCTGTCCAGCGCGATGACGCAGGACAGGCCGTCCGCCTCAGGGGCATCCCAGGAGAAGGCATCCTGCTCCGTCACGCAGGCCGCGATGCGGTCCTTCCCGAATTTGGCTGATACTTCGGCGGTGAGGGCCCGGTTTCCTTCTTTTGCGTAGTTCAGGGCGGCCATCCGGCAGCCGGCGTAGAGGATCTTCTTGATATCCTCCATCCTCCGGACGTTGCCCGCTCCGACCACGGGGATCTCCAGCGCTTCACAGATGGCCCGCAGGGACAGGATGGAGGCTTCGTGCGAGGCATCTCCTTCGGACAGGTCGAAGACAAGGAGACACGCGGCGCCGGCCTCCTGCGCCTCCAGGGCGGCCTGCACAGGGTCTTCGGAGAGGACCGTCAGGTCCCGCAGGCCCTTCCTCGTGCTGCCGTCGAGCAGGTAGAGCGCGGCTGTTTTGCGCAGATCGGTTGCAGTTGTTTTCATCATTCAAAAGCTCCTGAGAGATAGTCTTAGAGGCTGCCCTTCGTGCTGAGGACATCCTTCACGCGCGGCTCCAGGGACACGGCCTGATCCAGCGCCTTCGCGAAGGCTTTGAACATGCCCTCGATGATGTGGTGGGCGTTGGTGCCGCTGAGCACGCGGAAATGCAGGTTCATGCCGGCCGCGTAGGACACGGAATAGAAGAACTCCCTGACGAGCTCCGTGTCGAAGTCCCCGACCATTGGCGCCTTGAAATCCGCGCCTTCCATCACGAAATAGGGACGTCCGCTGAGGTCCACCGCGCACAGGACGAGGGCCTCGTCCATGGGCAGGATGAAGTAGCCGTAGCGGCGGATGCCCCGCTTGTCACCCAGGGCCTTCTTGATTGCTTCCCCCAGCACGATGCCGGTGTCTTCGACGCTGTGGTGGCCGTCTACCCGGAGGTCTCCCTTCACGGTCAGGGCCAGGTCGAAGAACCCGTGGCGCGAGAAGGCGTCCATCATGTGGTCGAAGAAGCCGATGCCGGTGTCGATCTCATTCATGCCGCTGCCGTCCAGCGCGAGCTCCATCCGGATCCTGGTCTCCTTGGTCGTGCGCTGGACCTGCGCCGTGCGCTCTCTTTCCGCCATGTCAGTCCTCCTCTCCTTCAAACCGCACGCGGATCGAATTGGCGTGCGCGGTGAGCCCTTCCGCCTCCGCGAACAGTTCGATGTCCTTGTGCACACTCTTCAGGGCTTCTCTGGAATAGGAAATGATGCTGCTCTTCTTCGTAAAGGTATCCACGCCGAGCGGGGAGAAGAACCGCGCCGTGCCGTTGGTCGGCAGGATGTGGTTGGGCCCCGCGAAGTAGTCGCCCAGGGGCTCGGAGGAATAGCTGCCCAGGAAGATCGCGCCGGCGTTGCGGATGCCGGTCATGACTTTCCAGGGGTCCTCGGTCAGGATCTCCAGGTGCTCAGAGGCGATGGTGTTCGCCGCGTCGATCAGGTCCTGCAAGGTGTCGCCCAGGAAGATGTATCCGTAGTCGTCGAGGGAGCGGCGGATGATGTCCTTGCGGGACAGGACCGTCAGGAACTCCTCGATCTCCTGCAGGACCGCCTGCGCGAGCTTCTCGTCCGTCGTCAGGAGGATCGCGCTCGCCATCGGGTCGTGCTCGGCCTGGGACAGCAGGTCCGCGGCCACATAGCGGGGATCCGCGGTGCTGTCGGCGATGACGAGGATCTCACTCGGTCCCGCCACGGAATCGATGCCGGTCACGCCGAAGCAAGCCTTCTTCGCGAGTGCGACGAAGATGTTGCCGGGGCCCGTGATCATGTCGACCTGCGGGATCGTCTCCGTGCCGTAGGCCATCGCGGCGATCGCCTGGGCGCCGCCGGCTTTATAAATCTCGTCCGCACCTGCGATATCCGCTGCGACGACGGCCGCTGCGGCGGCATGGCCGTCCTTGCCGGGCGGGGTCATCATGATGATCCTGCCGACGCCGGCGACCTTGGCCGGTACGATATTCATGAGCACGCTGGAGGGATAGACGGCGCGTCCGCCGGGCACATAGCAGCCGGAGACCGCGACGGGCGTGATCTTCTGGCCCAGGATCGCCCCGTCCTCGCGGGTGGTGATCCAGCTCGTGCGCTTCTGCTTCTCGTGGTAGACGCGGATGTTGTCCGCGGCGCGCTTCATCACTTCGATCAGGCTGTCATCCAGCTGCGCGTAGGCGTCCCGGATCTCCTCCTCCGTCACGCGCATCGCGTCCGCCGTCATGTGCACGCCGTCGAATTTCTCCGTATAGCGGAGGACGGCACTGTCGCCCTCCCTGCGCACGTCCTCAAGGATGGCGCGCACGGTCTTTTCGTATTCCTCATATGCGGAGGGATTGCGCCCGATGAGCTTCGCCAGCGCCTCCGCGCGTGTAGCCTCTGTCAGTTTGACGATCTTCATAGCTGTTCCCTCACATTTCCGATCACTTCCCGGATCCGCTGCGCCTTCATCTGCATGGAGACCTGGTTGACGATCATCCTCGCGGAGAGCTGGCAGATCTCCTCCAGCACGTCCAGGCCGTTCTCCCTGAGCGTGGAGCCGGTCTCGACGATATCCACGATCACGTCGGAGAGCCCGACGATCGGCCCGAGCTCCACACTGCCGTTGAGCTTGATCAGCTCCACCGTCTGCTGTCTGCGGTGGTAGAAATACTCGCGGGCGATCTCCGGATACTTGGTCGCGACGCGGATCATCTCCCGGTTCTGCAGGAGCGGGATCGCCTCCTTCGGCCCCGCCACGCACATCCGGCAGCGCCCGAAGCCGAGATCCAGCACTTCGTAGACCCGGCGGTTCTCCTCCACGACCACATCGGAGCCGACCACGCCGAGATCGGCGGCGCCGTACTCCACATAGGTGGGGACATCCGGGCCTTTGGCCAGGAAGAAACGGAGCTTCTGGTCCTCATTGGTGAAGATCAGCTTCCGGGAATGCTTGTCCGACAGCTCTTCGCAGCTGTATCCGGCCCGCGCGAACAGATCCATGGTCTGGTCCGCGAGCCTGCCCTTGGTCAGCGCGATCGTAAGTTCCTGCATCGTACTCCTCCATCTGTTCCTGTCACGGGGCCTGCTCCTGCGCGGGGAGCAGCACGACGGCTCTTCCAGCGGCGCGCATGACCGAGGCCTTCTCAAGCGCCTGCGCGTAGGTGGCAGGCGTGTAGCGGATCTCCTCCGGGGCGTCCGGCACCGGCACGTGGATCCCCTGTCTGCGGAGCGCGTCCAGGAGCGGGTCCACGGCGATCATGCTGCCGACGGCGGGCGCGTCCTTTCCAAAATAAGACAGGAGTCCGTCATAGCGTCCGCCGGCCGCGACCGGTTCCCCGGTCCCGTAGGTGTAGGCTTTGAAAATGATGCCGGTATAGTAGTTGTATCTGCTCAGCAGGGACAGGTCGCAGCTCAGGTACTGCTGCATCCCGTACTGCTTCAGGATCCTGTGGAGGGCGATCATGCGGTCCACGGCGTCCCTCGACCGGCTGTTCCCGGTCTGCTCGCGGAGCTCCACGAGCTGGTCCTCGTCCTGCAGGAAATTCGAGAACAGGCGGAAGCTGTCCCGCACGTCCCGGCCGTACCCGCGGCTCTTCAGCAGGTCCTCGGCGGCAAAATAGTTCTTGCCAGAGATCGCGTCCCGCAGCTCCGACTCGTCCTCAGGCGTGAGGGATGCCTCGCGGCAGAGACCTTTGAAGTACTCCACGTTGCCGATGCTGATCTGGAAGTCCGACAGGCCGCTCGCCCGCAGCGCATCGATCAGCAGCGCGATCATCTCCGCGTCTGCGTACACGGAGCCGTCGTTCATCAGCTCCGCGCCGATCTGGCAGGTCTCACGGAGCCGCCCCTGCAGGTCGCTCGTGTGGTTGGAGAAGGCGCTTCCCTCGTAGCAGAACCGGAGCGGCTGCTTCTCGTCGGAGAAGTATCTCGCCGCCACACGCGCCACGGAGGGCGTGAAATCCGGCCGCAGCACAAGGGTATTGCCTTCCTTGTCGAAGAACTTGTAGAGCTCCCGGGAAGGTTTCGTGCCGATCTCTTTGGAGAAGACGTCGAAGAACTCGAAGGTCGGCGTCTGCAGGGCCTGGTACCCGTAGAGATGCATCCGGCGGGAAATAGCCCGGATGATCTCCTGCTTCTCCGCGTATTCTCTTCCGTATGTGTCGCGCACGCCCATCGGGGTGTGGAGGATCTCCATCTGTCTCCCGTGCTGCGTGGTCCTCGTTCTCAATTCACTCATACGACCGCCTCGCATTGTACACTTTAACAATGTGAAGTGCTAACATGGTAGCACACGAAATAAACTGCAAAGAGCAGTATACACAACTGCCCGGAAAAAGTCAATGGTGCGCCGCTCATCCCTCCTCCGGCAGGTCGTCCCGCTCGGCGAGATCTTTGTTGATCATCTCCAGGTACGGCACCAGCACGCCGGCCTTCCTGGGGAGCACCCAGGTCATGTCCAGCTCATCCAGCCGGAAGCTCTTGCGCCCGCCGGCTTCCGCGCGCTCCCAGAAAGGGAGGAAGTGCCGCAGCGGCAGATAGTAGTAGATGTCCTCTTTTGAGAAGTACAGGAGGAAGAAGGCGATCCCCTGCTGCTGTTCGAAGGCACGCATGAACTCCACCTGGTGCGGGTGCACGTTGTGGAGGGCGAAGGTCGTCTGCGCGCACTCCTTCGCGTCGAAGCAGACCGGAAGGCCCTGGATCACCCCGATGTAGTCCACGGTGCTCTTCTGCTCGAAATAGGCCAGCGTGATATGCCGGTTCTCGCTGTCGATCTTCATGGGTGTGATCGGCGTCGGCACCTTCTGGATCAGGGCAAGCCGCTGCTCCTTATATTTCTCATTCGTACGGTTGATCAGGTCCTCGAACAGCGAGCCCCTGAGACCTCTGGTCCCCCATGTCGCCATGATCACCTCATTCTGTCTGTCCTGCGGCGCGTCGGCGATGCGTCCGCCCGGAGCGCCTCTGTAAAAGCAGCCGGGACATCCGCCCCGATCACCGCTCCGCGGAGCACCTCCGGAAGAAGCGCCGCGTCTTCCCCCTCTTTCGGGAATTCCACGCTGCTGCAGAACAGGTACTGTGCAGGGACGGAACGGTCCCGGGCCCCCTGCATCGCTTTCCGTCCGCCGTATTTCGCATCCCCCAGGATCGGATGGCCGATCATGGCGAAATGCGCGCGCAGCTGATGGCTCTTCCCGGTCACCAGCTCCGCCTCCGCGAGCGTTCGGCCGGCCCCGCTGCGGAGGGTGCGGTAGCGCGTCACGGCCGCTTCCTGTCCGTCCGTGCGGACGACGGCCTTGTTGCCGGCGGCGTCCTTCTCATAGGAGGAGCGGATCTCGTCCGCCCCGGAGAAAGCACCGGTAAGCACGGCCGTATAGTACTTGCGCAGCGTGCGGTCCCGCAGCATCTTCGTGAGGCAGCGGGCGCCATGGAGGCTCTTCCCGCACAGCAGGATCCCGCCGGTGTTCCGGTCCAGGCGGTTGCACACGGAGGGGCGGAAGTACTGCAGCTGCTTTGCGAAGGCCTGCCTGGCCGCCTCTGTGGGCTGCTCCCGCAGCAGATAGGCGAGGAGCCACTCGTTCATGGACACATCTTCGCGAGCCGCCTTCTGGGACAGCACCCCGAAGGGTTTGACGGCGATCAGGATGTCGTCATCCTCGTAGAGGACCGCGCCGCGGCCCATCTTAGGACCGATCCTGCGCATCGCCTCGTCGAGGCCTTCCGGGAGCTTCGTCTCCTCCGCGCCGTCCTGCGCCCCGGTCATCGTGCGGAGCGTCTCCTCCGACAGGAAGAGGCGGACCTCATCGCCGGCCTGCAGGCGCTCGCCGCCGTCCGCCTTGCGCCCGTTGAGCGTGATATTCTTCTTTCTGAGCATCTTGTGCAGGAAGGAGGAGGGGGCTGCCGGGAGCACTCTCGCGAGATACCTGTCCAGGCGCTGTCCTTCCTGTCCCGCTTCGACGGTAAGAAGTTTCATGACGGGTCCCTTCAGAGTGAGACGGACAGCAGGGTCCGCAGGATCTTCTCCCCTGCCGGATCCTCCGGCCCGGTCAGCTGCCGCATCTCCTCGAGACGTTTCGCGTACCGCTCCGGGTCGGTGAACACCTTTACGGTGACGCCGTGGATGCCTTCATTCAGGAGGACGCCCCGCATGTGTCTCTCCGCTCCGGGGACGTCGCAGGCGCTGTCTTCCGTCAGCGCGCAGAGCGTCTTCCCGGCGGCAGCGGCGTGCGCGACCGCGTAATTGTGCTCATAGGTCGTCAGATAGAGATCGTAGGCCTGCGCCAGGTCTCCGGCGCTGCTCCGGATCCTCTCTGCGGCCCGGTCACTGCAGGGCTTCGCCCGCAGGAACATGACCAGGTTCACGGCGCTGTTGCCGCCCGGCAGGCACAGCAGTGCCGCCAGGATCGAGAACACGTTCCTGTTCGTCCCGAAATAGATCCGTGCGCCGAAATACATGGCGAAGATCACGAGCAGGAACAGGATTGTCGTAATCCATCGGTACCTGCGCCGGCTCTGAATGTATCCGAATTGCCCTTTGGCTGTCTTCTGCATGGCTGGTTTCCTCAAACAGGGCTGCCGGCCCGCGGCAGTCTCAATCAAAACGGCACCCTCTCGCTGTGCGAGAGGATGCCGGATCATCCATTATGCAGCAGAGAGGCTCACTCCTCCTCCTCTGCCTCCTCGTTATAGTCTCCGTCCTCTTCCTGGGCGTCCCCGGTCTCCTCTTCAGGAGCCTCGCCGTAGAGCTCGCTGCGGTTCTGGCGGAGCGTCTCGAGATATTCACCCAGTCCGCCGTGCAGGTCGGAGAAGATCCTGGTCATGCGGTCCAGAGAGGAAGCCGTATCGCTCTCAGCGCGCGCGAGGAGGTCATCCAGATACTGCGCGGCGCTGGCGCGATAGGAATCGGCCTGCTCGTTGGCTCTGTCGATGATGTCCTGCGCTTCCTGGGTCGCCATGCGGACGATGTTCTCCGCCTCGCGGTGCGCGGCCTGCACGATCTCGTGCTCGTTGACGAGCTCGTTCGTGTGGATGTTGGCCTCGTTGATCATCTCCTGCGCTTTCCTTCTGGCTTCCTCCAGGATGGAATCGCGGTTGTTGATGATCCTCTGGTAATGGCGGATCTCATCCGGTGTCTTGGCACGAAGCTCTTCCAGAAGGCCGTCGATCTCGTCCTTGTCGACGATGATATTGGTCTTCGAGAACTTCTGGTACCGGCAACTGTCGATATAATCTTCGATCTGATCAATCTGCTGTTCGATCTTACTGCTCATTTTCTCTCCCTGGCTTCCACTGCCTGAAACTTCTCATGCACCATGCGCTCGACAAACGGAGGGACACACTTGGAGATATCGCCGCCGAAAGAAGCGATCTCTCTCACGGCCGAGGAATTCAGATACGCGTACTCCAGACTCGTCGTCAGAAAGATGGTATCCAGATTCCCTCCGGAGATCAGGCGGTTGGTCTGTGCGATCTGCAGCTCATACTCGAAATCCGTGACGGCGCGCAGACCGCGCACAGCGACATGCACGTCGATCGTTGCCGCGTAATCAATGAGCAGTCCGCTGAAGGAATCCACCCGCACATTCGGTATATCCTCCGACACTTTCCGTAACATTTTAACACGTTCATCTACTGAAAACAATGGAGTTTTTGCCCGATTGTCCAGAATGGCGATCGTGACCTCGTCGAACATGGCGGCGGCACGGCGGATGATATCGATGTGTCCGTAGGTGACAGGGTCAAAACTTCCCGGATAGACGGCTCTCTTCACAGTTCCCCTCCTGTTGTGTCGGTGTGCTCTTCGGCTGCTGCAGCGGATCTGCGCAGGAAGAGATGGCGGTTGGTGCGGTAATCCTTTTCGCGGTAGATCTCGAAGCCCATGTCGGCGGCGCTCTCGAGATCCGAATCCAGTGACGTCTCTATGATGATGATCGTATCCTCCGTGACGTAAGGCTGCTGCGCCAGGGCGGAAAGAAGGCGCAGGGCCGTGTCCGATTCATACGGCGGATCCATATAGATGAGGTCGACTTCCTTCTCGTGGATGTGGCGGAGCGCTCCGACCGCGTCCTGTCTGAGAAGGATCCCCGTCTCCTCGAAATGTGTCGTGTGCAGGTTCTTCTGGATGCACGAGGCGGCTGCCCGCCCGCTCTCCACAAAGTACGCTTTCTTAGCGCCGCGGCTGAGCGCCTCGATCCCGATCTGGCCGCTCCCGGCACAAAGGTCCAGGAAAACAGAACCGGGTATATACGGCATCAGGATATTGAACAGTGTCTCCTTGATGATGTCCTGTGTGGGACGGGTGTCCATCCCGTCGGGGGTGACCAGGCGCATCCTGCGCGCTGTCCCTGCGATCACTCTCATACCGGCATCCTCCGTGTGATTGATTGTCTCTTCTCTGCGTTTAATGTGTCCGGTTCCCGTCAGCTGCGCTTCGTTCCTTTGCTGTCCCTCGAAGCCGTGCGCAGGCGCCCGAGCTCGACGTCATTGCCGCCGGCCTGCGCCGTGACCTGCTCGCTGTCGGAAAGGAGCCAGACCTGCTCGATGCGGTCCTCTCCGGCCAGCTTCATGCCGCGCACGCCTGCCGCCGTCTTCTTCTGCACCGGGACCTGGTCCACCGGGAACTTCAGGAAGAATCCGCCGCGGCTCTTCATGACGATCTTCTGCTGTCCGCTGACGATCCGCACCGCGATCAGGCGGTCGCCCTCCCCGAGCTTGGTGGAGGCGACGGTCTTCCGGGTCACGTCGAACTCTCCGCCGTCCACGATCTTGCAGAGGGAGGTCTCCGTCACGAACAGCACCCGGTAGAGGTTGAGCTCCTTCTGCGCAGCCGCGAGAATGACTTCCTCTTTCGTGCTGTCGCAGCCGCTGATGTTGTCGACGGGGATCCCCTTGTCGCGGAGCTTTCCGTTGGGGAGATCCTGCACGCGCAGCGTGTGGAGCTGTCCGGTGTCCGTGAAGAGGCAGATCTTTCCGCCGCTCCTGCAGGGCAGATGGAACTTGTAGCTCTCCTCCACGGCCTCTCTGTTGCGCTCGTAGAGGGGCATCTCCATCGTCTTGGCGTATCCGAAGCGGTCCATGAGGAACATGACCTCGCGGTCCTCGTCCTGGTCCTTCACGACGAAAACAGCCTCCTCGGCGTCGGTGATCTCGGTCCGGCGGGGACGTCCGTATTTCTTCGCAAGTGCCCGCAGCTCCGAGCGGAGCACGGCCGTCATGGAGGAACGCTCCTCCAGGATGTCCTCGTAGCGGTAGATATTTGCGACGGTCTCCTCGTGCTCCTTGATCAGGGCATCCAGCTCGAGGCCGATCAGCTTATAGAGACGCATCTCGAGGATCGCGTCCGCCTGGGCTTCGGTGAACTGCAGCTGGGAGGCCATGATCCGGGACTCGCCGCTCCGGAACCGGATCCCGTCCGTCTCGCCGCTGACCAGGCACCTCTTGGCCATGGCGCGGTCTTTGGAGCCCCGCAGGATCTCGATGATCAGGTCGATCACGTTGACGGCCTTGATCAGGCCTTCCTGGATCTCCCGGCGGTTCTGCTCCTTCTCCAGCAGGTTCTCGTACTTGCGGGTGGCCGTCTCGTAGAGGAAATCGATGTTCTCCTGCAGGACCTGGCGCAGCCCCATGGTCTCGGGCCTGCCGCCGCAGATGGCCAGCATGTTGACGCCGAAAGTGTCCTCCAGGCGCGTCTTCTTGTACAGGAGATTCTTGAAGTTCTCCGCGTCCGCGTCCCGCTTCAGCTCGATGACGATGCGGATGCCTTCCTTGCCGGACTGGTTGGTGATGTCCAGGATGTCCGACGTGACCTTGCTCTCCGACAGCGCCGCGACGTCCGACAGGAACTTGCCGATGCCGGCGCCGATCATCGTATAGGGGATCTCGGTGATCACGATATTCGTGTGCCCGGCGCGCCCCTTCTCGGTCTCCACCTTGCCGCGGATCCGGATGCGGCCCGTGCCGGTCTCGTAGATCTCCTCCAGCTCGCTCCGGTTGATGACGATGCCGCCGGTCGGGAAGTCCGGTCCCTTGACATACTTCATCAGCTGCGCGGTCGTCAGCTCCGGGTCCTCCATCAGCGCGATCTCCGCCTCCAGGATCTCGGCGAGATTGTGGGGCGGCGTGTTGGTCGCCATGCCGACGGCGATGCCTTCCGAGCCGTTCACCAGGAAATTGGGGATCTTCACCGGCAGGACGTTGGGCTCCTTCTCCGTCTCGTCGAAGTTCGGGCCGAAATCCACGACGTCCTTGTCGAGATCCGCGAGGAAGGCCTCCTCCGTCACCGGGGCAAGGCGCGCCTCCGTGTATCGCATCGCGGCGGCGCCGTCCCCTTCGATGTTGCCGAAGTTGCCGTGGCCGTCGACCAGCGGGAGGGCTTTCTTGAAATCCTGCGCCATCACGACCAGCGAGTCGTAGATCGACGAGTCGCCGTGGGGGTGGAATTTACCCATCGTGTCGCCGACGATACGCGCGCTCTTACGGAAAGGCCTGTCCGAACGGATCCCCAGTTCGTACATGTCGTAGAGCGTGCGCCTCTGGACGGGTTTGAGACCGTCGCGCACGTCGGGAAGAGCACGGGCGATGATCACGCTCATCGCGTAATCGATGAACGATTTCTGCATGAGCTCCGAATACTCGCTCCGGAGAATATGATCTTCGGGGGTCTCTGCAGGCGGTCTGTTGTCTTTAGCCATGTTCTAACCTATTTCTTATCTGTTCTTGTCTGCCTGTGCAGGGCCGGTGGCGGCGGGATCAGATGTCCAGCTGCGCGTCATCGGCGTGATCGTGGATGAACTGTCTGCGAGGGGGCACTTCGCTGCCCATCAGGAGCTCCGTGATCATGGAGGCGGTGGAGGCGTCCTCGATCAGCACCTGGCGCAGTCTCCTGCGCGCGGGGTCGAGCGTCGTCTCCCAGAGCTGCTCCGCGTCCATCTCGCCGAGTCCCTTGTATCTCTGGAGCGTGAATCCGCCCTTGTGTGTCTTTCTGTAGCGCGCGAGCGCCGCGTCGTCGTAGAGGTACTCCCCTTCGCCCCGCTTCGGGACGACCTTGTAGAGGGGCGGCATCGCGACGTACACGTGGCCTTCCGAGATCAGGTCCGGCATGAAGCGGTAGAAGAAGGTCAGGAGCAGGTTCGAGATGTGCGAGCCGTCCACGTCCGCATCCGCCATGATGATGATCTTGTTGTAGCGCAGCTTGGAGATATCGAAGTCGTTGCCGTAATCCTCGGAGAAGCCGCAGCCGAAGGCGTTGATCATCGTCCGGATCTCGGCGTTGGCGAGGACCTTGTCGATCGAGGCCTTCTCGACGTTCAGGATCTTGCCGCGGATCGGCAGGATGGCCTGGTACATGCGGT
>DFIR01000019.1:299-16866 GCA_002372815.1 Lachnospiraceae bacterium UBA3692 | reverse complement strand
TTCCCGTTGGAGTCGAAGGAGAACTTGGCGGGCTTGATCAGATTGTCCGTCACTTTCTTCTGGGCTTTGCGGATCTTCGCGGCCTGTTCGGCGCGGCTCAGGGACGCCTTCAGGACTTCCAGGTTGCGGTCGTAGTAGCGGACGATCTCCTCGCCGGTCACCTGGCTGACGGCCTTGGCCGCGTCCTGGTTGTCCAGCCTGGTCTTCGTCTGGCCCTCGAAGCGCGGATCCGGGTGCTTGATGGAGATGACCGCCGTCAGTCCGTTGCGGATGTCGGAGCCGTTGAAATTCTCGTCCTTGTCCTTCAGGACGCCGATGCCCCGCGCATAGGTATTCATCACCTGTGTGAAAGTCGCCTTGAAGCCGGTCAGGTGGGAGCCGCCCTCCGCGTTGTAGATATTGTTGCAGAAGCCCAGGACGACTTCGTGCAGCTCATTGACATACTGCAGCGCGGCCTCGACCTCGATGCCGTCGCTCATGCCCTTGAAGTAGATCACGTCCGTGACCGCTTCCTTGCCCTTGTTCAGGTTGCGCAGGAAGGCGCGAAGGCCGTCCGGCTCGTGGAAGGTGTCCTCCCGCACGGGCTCCGTGCGGAGATCCGTCAGGCGGATCGTGAGATTCGGGTTCAGGTAGGCCGTCTCGTGGAGACGGGAGCGCACGTCCTCCTCACGGAAGCGCGTCTTCTCAAAGATCTCCGGATCCGGGAGAAAATTGATGATCGTCCCGGTCCCCTTCGCCTTACCGACGGCGGGGAGCAGGCCGTCCTCCAGTTCCATCACCGGCACGCCCCGCTGATAGCGGTCCTCAAAGAGCTTCCCGCCCTTCTTGACCTGTACGGTCATTCTCTCCGACAGCGCGTTCACCACGGAGGAGCCGACACCGTGCAGGCCGCCGCTGGTCTTGTAGGCGGCGTTGTCGAACTTGCCTCCGGCGTGCAGGGTCGTGAAGACGACGCGCTCCGCGCTGACACCGAGTTCGTGCATATCGATCGGGATGCCGCGGCCGTTGTCCTCCACCGTGCAGGATCCGTCCTGCTCCAGCCGCACGTCGATCGTATCGCAGTATCCCGCCAGGTGTTCGTCAACGGCATTGTCCACGATCTCGTAGATCAGGTGGTTCAGGCCTCTCGTCGAGGTGCTGCCGATATACATGCCCGGCCGGGTGCGCACCGCTTCCAGTCCTTCCAGGACGCGGATGCTGCTGGCGTTATATAATTCTTTAGATGCTTCCTGCATGTTGTTCCTGTGATCCTTCCGTCCGTTTGTACGTAACACATGTAATCATACGTTCAGATGCTCCGAAAGTCAACCGCCCGGAGCGCTTCGCAGGTATACCCGGGATCCCTGGCCAGCAGCGTGTCGACATAGGCCGCCGCGCGCTTCAGGATGCCCGCGTGCTCGCATTCGTCCGCGAGACGGAAGCCCAGAGCGCCGCTCTGCCGGACGCCGAAGAGATCCCCCGGTCCGCGGAGCTTCAGGTCCTCTTCCGCAATACGGAATCCGTCGTTCGTCTTCTCCAATATCTCCAGGCGGCGCGGCTTCTCGTCGCCCGCATAGAGGAAGATGCAGTAGGCCTGCCAGACGCCTCTTCCGACTCTTCCCCGCAGCTGGTGGAGCTGGGAGAGGCCGAAGCGCTCCGCGTTCTCGATCAGGATCACGGAGGCGTTGGGCACGTTGATCCCGACCTCCACGACGGTCGTCGAGACCAGGATGTCCGTCTCATGCGCCGCGAAGGCGTCCATGACCGCGTTCTTCTCCGCCGGCTTCATGCGCCCGTGCAACTCAGCGATGCGCACGTGCTCCGGCATCACTTTGCGGAGCCTCTCCGCGCTGTCCCCGACATTCTCGAGACCTTCCATCTCCCCCTCTTCGATCTCGGGACAGATCACATACACCTGCCGGCCTTCCGCGACCTGCCGGTAGAGGAAACGGTACGCTCTCGCCCGCTGCGAGCTGTCCATGGCCAGGTTCTTGATGGGCAGTCTCCCGGCGGGCAGCTCTGTCAGCAGGCTGACATGCAGCTCCCCGTACAGGATGATCGCCAGGGTCCGCGGGATGGGCGTCGCGCTCATCACCAGCACGGGCGTCTCCTGCCCGCTGCCGCTCTTTTCGCCCAGCGCCTCGCGCTGCCGCACGCCGAACCGGTGCTGCTCGTCGGTGATGACCAGGCCCAGATCGCGGTACTGCACAGCCTCCTGGATGAGCGCGTGTGTGCCGATGATGACGTCGGCGCTGCCGTCCGCGATGCGGGCCAGGGCTTCTTTTCTCGCCTTTCCCTTTACAGAGCCCGTCAGAAGAACGGGGTGCAGAGGGAGATCCTGCTCCCGGATCAGCTGTGTCAGCGACTCCATGTGCTGGACGGCCAGCACCTCCGTGGGAGCCATGAGCGCCCCTTGCCGTCCGTTCTCAGCGCACATCAGGAGGGCCAGAAATGCCAGGATGGTCTTGCCGGATCCGACGTCTCCCTGGAGGAGCCGGTACATGACCGTCTCCCCGGCGAGATCCGCCTCGATCTGTTCCCAGGCCTTCCGCTGCGAGTCCGTCAGCCGGTAGGGAAGCGCTCCGATCAGGCGGGAAGTCGAGGCGCACCGCGCCATCGGTCGCTCGTTCACCGGCTGCGCGAAGCGACTCTTCTCTTTGCGGATCCCCAGTATGAAGAGGAAGAACTCGTCGAAAATGAGACGCTCCATGGCCTTCTGCAGCGTCTCCGGGTCCTCCGGAAGGTGGATGGAGCGCACCGCCTGCGCCTCTCCGAGGAGCCCCAGCTCCTCCGCGTCTCCTGGCGGCAGGAATTCCGGAATATCCGCCTCTCTGGCGGCCGTCTCGATCAGGCGCTGCAGAAGGTTCCTCCTGACGCCCGCGATCTGGGGATACACCGGGCGCAGCCGCCCCTGGATCTGCGCGTACTCCGCCAGGTCGTAGATGCGCGGCTGCTCCATGTAGCGGATCCCGCGGGGCGTCTCCTTCAGGATCCCGCGGAAGACATGCGTCGTGCCCGGCTTCAGCTGTGTGCGGAGGTAGGGCATGTTGAAGAAGGTCAGCCGCACGTTCCCGGTGGCGTCCGCCCCCTGGAAGTGGGTGACGCTCCGGCTCCCCTTCCGGAAGGAGGAGGCATTGCCGACGATCATGAGCATCAGCGCCGCAGTGGTGCCCGGCTGTGCCTCAAAAGAATAGACCGGTTCCCGGCAGTCGTCATATTCCCGCGGATACCACCGCAGGAGATCCGCGGCGGTATACAGGCCCCTGGCCTCCAGCAGCGCGCCGCTCTTGGGGCCGACGCCTTTCATTTCACTGAGTGGTTTCCGACTGTCCATGTATTCCTCTCACGAGAAAGGGGCTGCCTGTATGCAGCCCCCGGATGGTCCTGTTTCCGCTGCCGCCGTTATTCCGCCGACAGGATATAATAGTACACCGGCTGTCCGCCGTTCTGTACTTCCACGTCGCAGGAAGGGAACTTCTCCGCGACGCGCTCGCGCAGCGCCTCGGCACTCTCTTCTGTGACATCTTCGCCGTAATAGATGCTGATGATCTCCGTCTCCTCGTCCACGATATCGCAGAGCGTTTTGAAGGCGATCTCCTCGATGCCGGGGCCCGCTTCCAGGATCCCCTTGTCACCGATGCCCATGACGTCGTCCTTGTGGATCTCCACGCCGTCGAGGACCGTGTCGCGGACCGCGTAAGTGATCTCGGCGCTGTGCACGCGGGAGATCTCCTCCTGCATGTTGTCGCGGTTGCCCTCGCCGTCCATGTCCGGCGCGTAATTGATCACCGCGGTGATGCCCTGCGGGATGGTCACGGTGGGAACGACGACGACCTTCTTGTCCTCCGTCATCTCGGCAGCCTGGTTGGCGGCCATGATGATGTTCTTATTATTAGGAAGGATGTAGACGGTGTCCGCGTTGACCTTCGCGATCGCGTCCAGCATGTCGCTGGTGCTCGGGTTCATCGTCTGTCCGCCGGAGATCACGTGATCGACGCCCAGCTCGCGGAAAATGTTCGTCAGGCCCTCTCCGACAGCCACGGTGATGAAGCCGGCGTCCTTGTGCGGCATCGGCGCCTCTTCGGGTGCCGGCGCGTGAGCCGCTTCATGCTTCTCTTCCGGAGCGGGAGCTGCTTCCTTCGCTGCAGGAGCCGCAGCCTCGCCGGGGTGCAGGCGCAGGTTGACGAGGGAGAGATCCGTCAGCTCGCCGTAGAGAAGCGCCTTCTGTACGGCCAGACCGGGATCGTTCGTGTCGAAGGCTGCGCGGAGGGTCTCTCCTTCCGCGGCGCACTGCGCCACCTCGCCGATGGTCTGCAGATATTTGCGCAGGTCCTTCTCGGCATGGGAGGGGACGATCTTCTCAAGTTTGACGGCAAGCGCCACGGAATACAGGAGCCTGGGCGCCTGTGCGGCCGCCGCCTCCTCTTCCTTCTCTTCCGCTGCGATCTCCCCGGGCTCATGCAGGAAATACTCCGGCGGGACGATCTTGCCCCCGAAGCCGTCCACACAGCCCTTCAGGAACTGCACGAGGCCCTGTCCGCCGCTGTCCACGACGCCCGCCTGTTTCAGCACGGGCAGCAGGTCCGGTGTCGTCGCGAGCACACGGTCCGCCTCCTCCACGATCTGCGGGAGGAAGACCTCCAGATCGGTGACGCCGGCGTCCGCGAGTTCGCGCGCCTTCACGGCGGCGCCCTTCGCGACGGTGAGAATGGTACCTTCCTTCGGTTTCATGACTGCCTTATAGGCCGTCTCCACCGCGCGCTCGAAAGCGCTGGCGATGAGAGGGACAGTGATCTCGGTCTCCCCTCTGGTGACCTTGCCGTATCCGCGGAGCAGCTGGGACAGGATCACACCGGAATTTCCTCTCGCGCCGCGCAGCGAGCCCGAGGAAAATGCCTTGCAGATATCCTTCATATTGTCCGTGTCTCCGAGCAGCGCGAGTTCCTTCGCAGCTGACCGGATCGTCAGCGTCATATTGGTGCCGGTGTCTCCGTCGGGCACCGGGAAAACATTCAGTTCATTGATCCAGTCCTTATGGGCTTCCAGTTCGGCCGCACCGGCAAAAAAGATCTTCGCAACCTCTTTCGCGCCTAGTGTCTCTCTGCTCACGATTGTGTCCTCCTGTACGATCGTATTGGCGGTAACGTCACGGACTCAGTCGATGAGCCGCACTCCTTCCACGTAGATGTTGATCTTCTCGACTTCCAGACCTGTAAACTCTTCCACTTTGTAGCGGACACTGTTGATCAGGTTGTCGCACACGGCCCTGATATTGACGCCATAGGAAACGATCACGTGAAAATCGATCGTGAGTCTGCCCTTGGAGCTGAGATTCACGTTGATGCCCTTGGTCATCGCGTCCTTCCTGAGAAGCTTCACGATGCCTTCCTTCATATTCACACCTGCCATGCCCACGATGCCGAAGCAGCCGTCGGCGACAGCGCCGGCGTACTGTGCGATCACTTCATTCTCTATGGAGATCTTTCCGATGTGGGTATTCAGATTGGATGCCTTCATCCTGCCTCCTTCTGTGTACCAATGACACGAACTGACTTGTAAAAATCATAATGATTATACCCAATCTGCGAATAAAAGAAAAGAGCGAATACATTCACGGCGCGGATCCGCGGAGGATTCTTGAAAATCGGCTTGCATTTCCCTCCGTCTTCTGCTAATATATTAGCGTTGCAATCCTGAAGAGGTGAGGAGGTGTGTAAGATGGCCAAATGTGATATCTGTGGCAAGGGCGCTCATTTTGGAAACAACGTCAGCCATTCTCATAGAAGATCCAACAGGATCTGGAATTCCAACGTCCAGAAGGTCGCCGTCAGCGTTAACGGCGCCAAGAAGAGAATGCATGTGTGCACCAGCTGCCTTCGCAGCGGCAAGGTCGACCGCGCATGACATCACGCTGACCGCCTGTTGCGGAACGATGCGCGAATGTGCAGGAAATCAGGCTTACATCTGACGGGAACAGTCTTCCCCGGATGTAAGCCTTATTTTTTATACCTTTTTGATGACAGAAAGAAAGCGCGGGGAAAATGCTCCCGCGCTTTCTGCATTCCGTATCTCTTTCGATGCTCCTCTTCTGCTCCGCGTGCGGGCATCAGATCTCCGGAGCATCCTCCGCGTCGTCCGCCATGTCCGGGAAAGCCGCGTCGATGGCCGCCTCGTTGCTGGCCATGCCGGCCTTCTCGCCCTTGAACTTGTCGATGACTTCCGGGACCATATCCATGACCTTCAGCAGCGTGTTGGAGTCGCGGATGTTGACGACCTTGGTCATGCCGTCCTTGATCACGAGCACCGCCGTAGGAGACATCTTGGCACTGAAGCCGCCCATGCCGTTGTCACGGGCACCCGCGGTATTGGAGCCGGCACCGCATCCGATGCTCACGTCGGACAGGGGGATGATGACCTGGTCACCGACATCGACCGGCGCGCCGACCACTGTCTTGGAAGTGAGGATGCCTTCCGCATTGCTCATGAGGGACTGGACCATCGCGCGGAAACTGTTATTGCGGCTGTTCTTCTCGAGCGGGTTTCCGTTTTTGTTCTGTGCCATTTCAGACTCCTTTCCTGACCTTTGTGATAACTCCCCGGACATTCCCGTCCAGGATGATCCTGACCGCGGCGGTGAGAATGTGGATCAGACGGATCCTGCCCCTTCCCGCTGTATCAATGTCGAAACGATATTCCAGAAAATCCGTGTCCAGCTGCAGCCTTCCGTCCGTGGCCGGGTACAGGAGACCGCAGACCTGCAGGACACCGGCGCTTGCAGCCGGATCTCCCAGGCCGAGCACACCGTTCAGGTGCCATTCGCGCGGCAGATAGTGCCGCAGCATCGCGCCGAGGGATGTGAAGACCTTCTCCAGGGCACTCTGTGTGTCCGGATCGGTGAGAAGGAAGAGCCAGGCGTCGACCTTGTCGAGGATCCCCTGCACCTTGTCGGGAATCTCCCGGAGCGTCTCCATCAGCGGTTTCTTCTCTTTGGGCTCCTCCGGCTTCTCCTCTTCTTTCTTCTCCTCGGGAGCCTTCTTTCCGCCGAGCAGTTTCTCGATGGGAAGCCGTATTCCGAAGATCTTCACGGACAGCAGCTCTCCGGAGGGATATGCGACTTGTGCCTGTATGAGACGGAGCAGCCAGGATACGCACGCCTGTCCGCTCGCGCTGCGCAGCAGCGCTTCCGGGTCGATCTCGCTGTGGGCTGCAGGGTCGTCGATCTTTCCCTGCCACCGGTACCGGATCGGCACCAGCAGGACGATCAGCAGGAGCAGCAGGATGATGAGCAGGAGTACACCGAGGATCTTCAGCAGCAGGAAGATCACACCCATCACGTCACCCCCTTTCCGCCGCCCAGACGGACGCCGCCAGGGAAGAGATATCCGTGGACGTCAGCCCTGCCGGTGGCGCTGACCGCCTCCTCCAGGATCTGCTGAACGACCGCGATCGCGTCGCCGCGCCCCTTTGCAAGGCCCAGGATCAGGGGCGGATGCTCCCGGTAATAGGGCTGGTGCAGGTTCGCGCAGTGATAGAGCTCCATCTGGTCGCCTCCCCGCCGCTGCGGGTCCGGGATCAGGGTGATCACGTAGATGTCGAGCATCCCTGCGCCGCGGAGCAGTTTCCTGCGGACTTCCTCCGGGTCCGCGATCTGCGGACTCACATACAGCTTCTTGTAAAAGTACATGGTCCCCTCACAGTTTTCCGACGGCACGGCGCGTGCAGGCGCCTCTGCGCAGGCGTCTTCCGACGGCGAGCGCGTTCCTGCACATCGCGAGGTACTCCTCTTCTGTCAGGCGGCTGCGGACGTCCCGCAGCTCCTGAAGGGATGAGACGGCTATGCCGCAGTGATTCTTTTCCACAAAGCGGGCGAGGGCAGCATCTTTCCAGATGATGACCGGGAGCCCGGAAGCCAGATACAGTGATGTCTTGTGAGGATTATTGATCCGCAGGTAATCGCCGTACGCGCCGCTGCAGGTATCGGCGGTGTCCCCGTCCCAGACCAGTCCGAAGCTCCCCTTCATGACGCCGGGAAGCTCGTCGGAGGGGAAGGAGCCGAAATACTTGAGGTTCTCTCTCTCCTCTCCCTCGAAGCCGACCCCGTAGAGCGCGAAGGGCACGTCCTCCGGAAGGTCATAGACGTAGCCGGCCTTGTGGCGCCTGAGCGTGCCGGCGATCACGATCGGGAGGTCCTTCCCCGTCTCCGCGTGCAGGGACGCGTCGGGGATCAGATAATCGAAGATCCCGAGGGAGATCATCTTGCCCGCCGGGAAGCCCAGCGCGAGCAGCTTCTCCTTCATCTCCGTGTTGTGCACGATCATGGCGTCGCACATGCGGAGGCAGTCCTTCTCTTCCAGCTGTAGCCGCAGCTTCTCGCGGGCGGACAGGTCGGCGCGCTTCGCGACCCGTAGGGTGTCCAGATCGTGGATGAGCAGCACGACGCGGGCGCCGCGGGCGCGCACCTTCCGGAGGGACACAGAGCCGAGCATAAAGTGGTTGACCAGCGGGAACTGCACGATCAGCGTGTCGCCGCGGGAGACTTCCGCAAGGGCGGTGTCCCAGGTCTTCATGAGACCTGCGTGATAGGTGAGCTTCTCGACCGTCGACTGGCTGATGCGGTCCGTCGCCGGCACGTCGATCAGGATCTCCCTGCCGCCCATGCCGCGGAGGATCTGTGCGATGTCATCGCGGGCCTTGATGCCGGCCGTCCGGGCATAGCCGTCTTCCGTGCGGATCTCCTGGGTGTAGAACAGGCGGCCCTTCCCAAAAGCAGGCTCTGCGCTGCCTGTGCGGACGGGGTCTGCAGTTTCCCTGGGATCCTCCGTCTCCACCCATACATCCATGGAGTGCGCGACGCGCTTCTCCTCCGGAGGCAGCTGCATGTAGTCCCCGTAAAGGGACCGCAGGTAGAAGTCCCAGCAGCCGGGCGCATTGCAGGACAGTCCCTCAAAAGTGACCTGCACAGTCTCCAGGTACTCCTTCTTGGGCATGCGCTCCTGCGGGCCGTATCCGAAGTTGATGCAGCCGATGTAATCGCTCTCGTCGACCGTGTAGGTCCGGCAGAGGCGGTCGATCATCGCGCAGGCGCGCTCCTTGCCGATGGGCCTGGCCAGGACTTTGAAGACCGGCTTGATGGCGGCCTTGAGCTTCGTCTTGCCTTCCCCGAGGCGCGCGTACTGGATCTTCAGCACCTTGCGCAGGAAGAGACTCTTCCGGAACATGGCGGCGTTCTCCCGGTCGTCCGCCGGCAGGCCGTCCATGGGCATGATGTCGATCCAGATGTTCTGCTCCGTCTCGTCCCCGTCGTAGAGCTTGTGGATCGACGTGCGCACGTCGTAGATCTTCGCGAAGGGATAGGCGAGATTGTGGAGCTCGTAGGCGGCCGCACGGTAGGGACCGTAATTCTCCACCTCATGCGCGACGCGGATGAAGGCGTCGTAATCGGGTCTGGGCATCAGAAGATCGACGTCGTCGTCCCAGGGGATGAACCCCTTGTGACGGATGGCGCCGAGCAATGTCCCGCCGGCCAGATACCAGCGAAGCCCGTGGTCCTCACAGACCCGGATATAGGCCTTGAGGATGTCCAGTTCGTAACTGTGAATTTCCTGTAAAGATAGTTTTTTCTTCATGAAATCTAGTATAATCCATCTCAAAAGAGAAGTCTACACGTGAAAATGCACGCGCATATTCCCCGTAAAAAACGTTCCCGGAACAAAAAGAAACCATTGACAGAAGCCCGTTTATCCTCTAATATTCATATGTATGCGCGGAGAGCACCGTGTCTTCTCTTTGTGCCTATATGCCGGTGATGTATGCGCGGCTGCACATCCCCGACGGAGAATATAGAAGGATCCGTAGTCAAAAGCATCATCTTCCATGGAGGGAAAGCGACAATGGCAAATATCAAGTCTGCCAAGAAGAGAATTCTGACCAGCGCCAAGAAGGCGGCCCGCAACAAAGCGGTCAAGTCCGAGATCAAGACCGAGATCAAGAAGGTCCGTGCGGCGATCGAGAGCGGCGACAAGGCTGCAGCAGGTGCAGCGCTCAGCGCAGCGGCTTCCACGATCGGCAGCGCTGCTTCCAAGGGCGTTCTTCATAAGAACACCGCTGCCAGAAAGGTCTCCCGTCTCGCTGACGCTGTCAACAAGATCGAAGGCTGAGCAGCAGGTCACAAAGAAAGCATTTAAATACCGCCTCCCGGAAACAGATTCCGGAGGGCGGTATTTCTTTGTGCGCTTCTATATGTGCTGCGACATCAGACAGTCACAGCTGTGCGGGGCCTGTCACCCCGCAAAGTTGATCACAGGATCTTTCGGCTGCGCGGCGGGCTCGATGGATTCCGCCTCCAGGATCACGCCCATGCCGTTGTAGGCCGCGAAGTTCTCCTTGCGGACGACCGCGGTCACGCGCACCCACTCACGCTCCTTGAGCGAGGCGGCCTGGTCGCTGCGGCAGGCATAGCCCAGGAACTGCATGTCGTTGGCGCAGCAGGTCATCGCCATGCGCCCCGGCACGAAATATCCCTTCGGGAAGTCTCCCGCCTCCGGGATCATGACCATCCCGGTGTAGGTGATGCGCTTGCCCACGTAGCGGTCGGGATGCTCCATCGCGTCGATGTACCAGATGCCGTAATCCAGTCCTTCCAGCACGATCGGATCCTGCTGCAGGTCATAGGGCAGGTCCTCTTCCATGGTCATGTCGATCTCGCCGTTCTGGTCCTCGAAGACCATATCCGCCTGCGTGTTGATCGCCTTGACATTGCGCTTGTAGGAAGCGAGCGTCTTCTCGTCGATCCCGTCGCAGCGGTTGAACATGATCAGCTCCGATCTGCGCAGCTGCTCCGCGAGAAGGGACCGCATGTTCGTGAAGTACATGGAGAAGGTGGAGGCGTCGATCGTCGTGATCTGCTGCTCCAGTCTCCACGCGTGCGGGATCTTGAAGTTGCGGAAATCCCACATGCCGTTGTACTCGATCAGGATGCGCTCCGGGTCGTACTTCTTCTCCAGGCGCATCAGCGCGCTGGGGTTCATCTCCTCCTGGCTGTCGAAGGTGACCATCACGGTGTGCGTCTGTGCCAGGAGCTTCTCCTCGTATTCGACCTCGCCTTCCTCGCAGACGATCAGCAGCGTCGTGCCGGATGTCTGGAAATAGGGCTGTGCGATCGTGTAGGAGAAGAAGGAGGACTTCCCGCTGTCCAGAAAGCCGTTGATCACATAGACGGGCTTCAGTTTCTTACCGAACATAATCTTCTATCCTCTCTGTGTCCCGATATCAGGCTCTCTTCTTGAAGAGCTCCTCCAGGGCATCCTCCTTCAGCTGGGCACCGATCACGCAGATCTTGCCGGTGACTTCCGCAGCGCCCTTCCGGATCTCGGTCTCCTCCGGCACATAGTCGAAGTGGATCCAGCTGCCGTCGGGAGTCTTCAGCATGCCTTTCGAGCGCAGGATGAAGCCGTAGCGCTCCTCATCCTCCAGTTTCGCAAGGATCGCGCGGAGCTCGTCCTCCGTGTAGAGCACAGGTGTCTCCATGCCCCAGCTGCCGAAGATCTCATCCGCATCGTGGCCGTGGTGGTGATGATGGTGGTGGTGATGGTGATCGTGTGTGTGGTACACGCGGTTGCCGAACTCATCCTCTTCCGCCTCGGCGTGCTCGTCGTCGTGGTGATGGTGATGATTGTGCTCGTGCTCGTCCTCATCGTCGTCATCATCGTGATCGTGATGGTGATGATGGTGCTCATGCTCGTCATCATCATCGTCGTCATCGTGATCGTGGTGGTGATGGTGCTCATGCTCGTCATCATCGTCATCATCGTCGTCATCGTGGTCGTGATGGTGATGCTCGTGCTCGTCCTCGTCTTCCTCTTCTTCCGCCTTCAGGGCTTCCGCGAGGAGCTGGGCCTGCAGATCCGCACGTCCTTCGATCGTCTCCAGGATCATCTTGCCGTCCAGCTCGGCGATCGGGGTCGTGATGATGGTGGCGTGCTCGTTGTGCCCGCGCAGAAGGGCGACGCACTCCTCGATCTTCTCCTGGCTGACCTTGTCGGTCCTGGTCAGGATGATCGTGCCGGCGCATTCGATCTGGTTCAGGAAGAACTCGCCGAAATTCTTTGTGTAGAGCTTGCACTTGGACGCGTCCACGACGGCCACGGCGCTGTTGAGTACCATGCCGGCATCCGCCGCGTCATTCACGGCCTTCATGACGTCGGAGAGCTTGCCGACGCCGGAGGGCTCGATCAGGATCCGCTCGGGCGCGTAGGTCCGCATGACTTCCTGCAGGGAAGCGCCGAAATCGCCGACCAGCGAGCAGCAGATGCAGCCGGAATTCATCTCGCGGATCTCGATGCCGGCCTCCTTCAGGAAACCGCCGTCGATGCCGATCTCGCCGAACTCGTTCTCGATCAGGACCACTTTCGTGTCCGCGAGCGCGTCTTTGATGAGCTTCTTGATCAGCGTTGTCTTTCCGGCGCCGAGAAATCCGGAAATCACATCGATCTTCGTCATTGTATATCCTTCCTTTCTGATTCACAGAGGTTGCTGTTCCAAAAAATGGCCGGGACCGCCGCGGGTCCCGGGAAAAGAGGCTGTGAGCCGGGCTGTAAGCCGGGTTATGTCTTGGATGATCATCTATCTAGGACCGCCGTCGCCGGCGGCCTCGAGCGACCTACCTGAGAGCGGACCGGGCCGGCCCATAGCTCTCTGCTTGGTCTTGCTTCGGATGGGGTTTACATGGCTCTCTGTGTTACCACAGAGACGGTAGTCTCTTACACTGCCTTTCCACCCTTACGCGCGCGTACGGGACGCGCACGCGGTTTATTTCTGTTGCACTGGCCTGGGAGTCACCTCCACCGGACGTTATCCGGCATCCTGCCCTATGAAGCCCGGACTTTCCTCACCTGCGCCCTTTCGGGACCTGCAGCCGCGATCACCCGCCCGACTCACGTCATTCTCTTTTCGGATATGCCGGTGCCTTAAGGCACCGGCGTCAACTGTACATTTTAATTGCGCGCAGTGTGTTTGTCAAATCATCAGATCGGGAAACACCCGCCGCCGACGAATTCCCTGCAGATCGAGTTGACGGGGACCGCGGAGGTGTCCACGCCGACGATGTAGGAAAGGAACTTCAGGAGGCGCTTCGCCTCGTAGTAGGCCGGGTCGTTCGTCTTCACATTGAAGAGGAGCGGTTCCGCAAACTGCTTGAGCACCGCGAGCTCATAGATGAGCGCCGAGTTGAAGACGGCATCCGCGGACTCCTGGAAGGGGAAGACGAATTTCCCTTCGCCGTCCCGGACCTTGCGCCAGCCCTCGATGGTCGTGCGCGCGTCGTAGCTGCGGTTCCAGGAATCGCGGACCATCCGGCGGATCAGCCGGGCGTCCGTGGAGGGGATCCGGTTGTGCTCGTCGATATTCAGGCTGGTCATCGCGCTGATATAGACCTTGAACTTGTTCTCGTCGGGCAGTTCGGCCGTCGCCTTCGGGTTGAGGCCGTGGATCCCTTCGATCAGCAGGATGTCGTCCTCTTCCAGCTTCAGCCTGCGTCCCTTGTACACGCGCTTGCCGAGCTTGAAGTCGAAGGTCGGGAGCTCCACTTCCTCGCCGTCCAGCAGATCCAGCATGTCGTCGTTGAAGAGGTCCAGATCGATGGCCTCGAGCACGTCGAAGTTGTAATTGCCGTCGATGTCGATCGGCGTCTTCTCGCGGTTGACGAAGTAGTCGTCCATGCTGATGATGTGCGGCTTCAGGCCGAAGGAGCGGAGCTGGATGGACAGCCTGTGGGCGAAGGTCGTCTTGCCGGACGAACTGGGGCCGGCGACCAGCACGAACTTGACGGCTTCCCGGTCATAGATCTGCTGCGCGATCTCTCCGATCCTGCGCTCCTGCAGGGCCTCCTGCACCAGGATCATGTCGCTGCAGTGCCCGCCGCAGATCTTGGCGTTCAGGTCTCCCACCGTGCTGATATCCACGAGCTCGCCCCACTTCGTGGACAGCATCAGCTGCTCGAAGAGGCTCTCCTGGTCCTCGAAGTCCCGCAGGTGGAAGGGATCGTCCTTCGACGGCAGGATCAGCAGCAGGCCGCCCTTGTAGGGCACGACGTCGAAGAGGGTCACATACTGCGTCGAAGGGAGCATGTACCCGTAGAAATAGTCATAGAATCCTTCCAGATTGTAGACGTTCACCGTGGAGCTGATGCGGAAGTGGAACAGCCGCACCTTGTCCTCCATGTTCTGGCGGCGGAACAGTTCGAGCGCGTCGCCGATGGGATAGGTCTTTTTGGTGATCGGAAGCGCCTTCTCCGCCATGCGCTGCATCTCTTCCTTCACCATCGTGCAGAACGCTTCGTCCGGCACCGGTGTGCCCTTCAGCGAGCAGTAGTAGGCGTTCCCGAGCGTGAACTCGATCTTGACGTGTGCGGTCCTTCCCGCTTCGCCGAGAATGTTCCGGACGGCCTTGACCAGCATCATGTGCGCGGTGCGGACGTAAGCCCTGTGGCCCTTTTCGTCGGCCGTGGTGACGAAGGTGACGGCGCCGTCCTTCTCCAGGCGCTTGCACAGCTCGCAGAGCTTGCCGTTGAAGTAGACGAGGGCAATGGAATTGTTGTACTGCGGCTGGAATTCTCTGACGACATTTTCAAACGTGGTGCCTTTCTCAAACTGACGGATCTTGCCGCCGACCATGACTGTGGGCATTGCTTCCTCCTTTCCGCGCGTGTGTTTCAGACCAGTGTGAACGGTTCCTTCTCGTGTGCCTTCAGGATCTTCAGTTCCGGGAACTCCCCGGTCATGTACTTCTCCATATACGGGACGAACAGCTTCTCGATGCCGTAGTGGGTGGCGTCGATCACGGCGATCCCCTTCTCCACGGCGTCCAGTCCGTCGTGGTGGCTGATGTCGCCGGTGATCATCACATCCGCGCCTTTCTGCAGCGCGAGATCGATCTCGTCGTGTCCGGAGCCCGGGAGCACCGCACAGGTGATCACAGGCTGGTCCGGGTCTCCGTAGACTCTCACATGCGGAATGTCGAAGACGTCCCGCACCCACTCCGCGCAGTCGCGCAGCGACATGTGCTCGAGAAGGTTGCCGACCCTGCCGATGCCCTCCACCACGTGGTCGCCCTCGCAGGTGGGCATCAGGACCTCCCGGTCGCACAGGCGCAGCATATCGGCCGCCTCATCCGCCATGCCGATCACATCGAAGTTGGTGTGCATCGCGTAGCAGGCGATCCCGGACCGGATCATCCGCAGGAGACGTCTTCCGACATGGTCGTCATCGGAGACGCTTTTGATCCCGCGGAACAGCAGCGGATGATGCGTGATCAGGAGATCTGCGCCCTCTTCGGCGGCCTCCTCGATGACATCGCCCGTCGCGTCCAGAGCCAGCATCACCGTTTCGATCTCCTGGTCCCTGCTCCCGCACTGCAGTCCGCTGTTGTCCCAGGAGAGCGCGTAGGAAGCCGGGCAGTACTCTTCGATTTCTCTGAGAAGCGCGGATAGTCTCATCTCTGCTCTATCTCCTCATACAGGCGCAGCGCCGTCCGCAGATAGTGCCGCTCCTTTTCTGTCTCCTTCAGTTTCATGGCGCTCTGCGCGTCCCTCCCGCCTGTCCGCAGCGCGTCCTCGATCCTCCCGGTGACGTCCTCCTGCCACCGCAGGTAGTCCTGCAGGTCAGGATCCAGACGAGCCAGCAGGACCGGCCCGAAGCGGTCCTCGCAGGCGAGGGATTCCTCCGCGGTCACTTCCGGGCCCCACAGCGGGACTTCCGGAGCGGCCGTCTCCGGCCTGTCAGCCGGGACTGCCCGGATGACCTGGTAGTATTTGCCGTCCTGCCGCGCCATGCGCTCCTCGTCGATCGACCATCCCAGTTCACGGATCGCACTCCGGACGATTCCGTGATCGGACTGCGGCTGCAGCACCATGGCGGTGAAGCTCCGGGTCTTCTCAGGCTCGCGGAGCAGGATCTTGCGGATCATCCAGCCGCCCATGCCCGCGATGACGAGTGTCTCCGCCTCCCCCGGCACATAGGCATCCAGCCCGTCCGACAGGCGCAGCTCGATCTTTCCCCGGATGCGGTCTGTCTCGTAGCGGCGGATATTGCTCTCTGCCTTCTCGAGGGGACCCGGGATCACGTCCATGGCGAGCGCCCCGGGGATCCGCTCCTGAAAGAGCAGGTAGAGCGGGATGTGTGCGTGGTCGCATCCGACGTCACAGATCCGGCCGCCGCCGGGGACCAGGTCCGCGATGGCCTGCAGGCGGGGCGCCAGGACGACCGGCGTTCTCTTTCTCTCCATGTGCCCGCCTGTCAGTCGAGATAATCCTTGAGCTTGCGGCTTCTGGAAGGATGGCGGAGCTTGCGGAGCGCCTTGGCTTCGATCTGCCGGATCCGCTCACGCGTCACGTTGAACTCCTTGCCGACCTCTTCCAGTGTGCGCGCCTTGCCGTCGTCCAGGCCGAAGCGGAGGCGCAGGACCTTCTGCTCGCGCTCTGTGAGGGTCTCGAGCACTTCCTTCAGCTGCTCCTTGAGGAGCGTGAAGGCGGCGGCTTCCGCCGGCACGGGGACGTTCTCGTCCTGGATGAAGTCGCCGAGGTGGCTGTCCTCCT
>DFIR01000019.1:0-241 GCA_002372815.1 Lachnospiraceae bacterium UBA3692 | reverse complement strand
CGCCGATGGGGGTCTCCAGGGAGACGGGCTCCTGCGAGATCTTCATGATCTCGCGCACGCGCTCCACGGGGATGTCCATTCTCTCGGCGATCTCCTCGGCGGTAGGTTCGCGGCCGAGCTCCTGCAGGAGCTGCCGGCTGACGCGGACCAGCTTGTTGATGGTCTCCACCATGTGGACGGGGATCCGGATGGTGCGGGCCTGATCCGCGATCGCGCGCGTGATGGCCTGACGGATCCACCA
>DFIR01000086.1 GCA_002372815.1 Lachnospiraceae bacterium UBA3692 | reverse complement strand
AGGCCCCTGTCAGCCAATGTCTGGGCTCGGCCGCCGCTCTGATGACCGGCGTCCTCAGACAGTAGGACAACGGAGACGCAGTGCGGACACTGCGCCTCCGAACTGCCAGGGGCCTTCCTGCGATCAGGTATATTCGGATGCTTCTTCTTTAAGGCGGATGTGTGCCCTGTATTCTCACGTGCATGGAAGAGGCGCTGTGAGAATGCAGAGGATCGCCAGGCGCACTGGTCAGATCAAGTGTATCAGCCCGCTCGTTCAAAGTGGAGCGCACAGATGCAGGCTGTCTTTATGCAGTGTGGGCCACGAGGGAGAACTGTTTTCCTGCGCGGCGCACAGGAGAGCTGCTTTGTGCGAGCCAAACTGCAGAGCATTCATCAGATGGAGCCAGTGGTGAGATGTACGGAAGCGGGACGGAATAGAGCACAGAACGCCCACAAAACATACATCAGAGGTAGCCAATGGTGGGATGTACGAAAGCGGGACGGAATAGAGCACAGAGCGGCCGCAAAACATACATCAGAGGCAGCCAGCGGTGAAATGTACGGAAGCGGGACGGAATAGAGCACAGAACGCCCACAAAACGTACATCAGATGAAGCCAAAGGTGAGATGCACGAAAGCGGGACGGAATAGAGCACAGAACGCCCACAAAACGTACATCAGATGAAGCCAGGCAAGAGATGTACGAAAGCGGGACGGAATAGAGAACAAAGCGTCCATAAAGCGTACCGGCATGTTGCCATCACCCCCGGACAGCTTCACCTGCCGCAACGCAGGTCGGTTCTCCGCGTGAGCACGCCAGGAACCGACATCCCATATCCGGGAGAGACACTTTTGAACGAGCGGGTTGATGTACCTGATCTGCGCAGCGGATCTGCCGGGTCAAAAGCCGCAGCTTCAGGCTGCGGCTTTTGTTGACCCAATGTCTGAGGCCCTCGTTCATCAGAACGAGGGCCGAGTTGGTCATTGCCCGGCAGGTACGCCGTGCAGGTCTATGTACAGCTCCGTGAAGTGAGCCGTGGCTCTCACGGATATGGGAAGACGGTTCTTTCCTGAGCTCACACAGAGAACCGTCCCCTGTGTGATTGGTACCGTCCCCTGTGTGAGACCCGGTCACTGCGCCGGCTGGGCCGTTATGCGGATCGTGCCGGTGGATCGGTTCTGCGAGAGCACTTTGATGTAGTAGTCGCCCGCGTCCGCGGTCACGGATATCGTGGAGCTGTCATTGATGAAGTCTTCGAATGCAGTCACGGCATCCGTATCTTCGAAATCCGCAAGAGCATCGCCGTCTTCGGCCGTGATGAACTGTACCAGGACTTCACTTCCTTTCTTCAGTTCCGATTCCAGCACGATCTTCTCTCCCTCCGCGACGGTCAGCGTACCGACGACCACGTAATCGCCGTCGCCGGCGCCGTTCAGTTCGGCCACGGCTGTTTTCTCATCGATCATGTCCATGGAGAGGACCGGTTCGCCGGAGCCGCAGCCTGCGGTCACGAGTGCGATGGCGGCGAGGATGGCGGCGGTGAGGACTTTGAGTTTTTTCATGAGCAGTTCCTTTCTGGTGGATGAAATGGACTTGCGCGGAGATCCGTCCCCCGTGTAAATCAGGTCTGTTCCTTCTTGTGCTTCTCGAGGCGCCGGAGGATCATGGCGCTGTAGACGTAGTCCAGGATGGCTGCGATCGGGATCGCGAGGAGGATGCCCGCGACGCCGAACATGCGGCCGAAGAAAATGAGGGATACGAGGATCCAGATCGCGGAGACACCGAGCTGGTCGCCGAAGAGCTTGGGCTTGATGACGTATCCGTCGAGGGTCTGCAGGATCAGGGTGAAGATCAGGAAGACCAGCGCGTCCACCGGCTCCGCCAGCACGAGGATGAATGCGCCGATCGCCGCGCCGGCGATGGGGCCGAAGGTCGGCGCGAGGTTCGTGACGCCGACGACCACGGAGATCAGGACCGAGTAGGGCATATTCATCAGGAGCATGAAGAGCCAGTTGGCGATGCCGACGATGAGGCCGTCCAGGAGGTCGCAGGCGATGTAGCGGATCAGGATCCTGTTGCAGCGGACCGCGAACGAGGAGACGTTCTTGTAGGCCTGCGGGGGCAGGATCGCGTGCATGAGGCGGCGGAAGCCGGCCTTGATGTTCTTCTTCCCGGACAGGAAGTAGATGGCCATGATGACGCCGATCACGACATTGGCGAAGGAGAGGCCGATATTCATGGACGTGTGCAGGATCGTGTTGATGTTCCTGGGGATGGCGGAGGTGAAGGCGGCGAGCAGGTCATTGCCGATCTTCACCAGGCCGCTGATGTCGAAGTTCATGTTCTGCGCGTAGACACTGAGCTGTGCCAGGAGCTGTCTCGCCGTGCGCGCGTAAGCGTCCGCGTTGCCGAAGAACGTGACCACGCTGTCGATCAGCTGCGGGATCAGGGCGACCATCAGGATGATCATGAAGAGCAGCACCACGATCAGCGAGAGCCAGACGGCCAGGTCGTGCCGGACTTTTGCGGAGCGGATGTTCACGAGGACGCGCCGCTCGATGAGCGTGACCAGCGGGTCCATCACATACGCGATGATCGCGCCAAGCAGCACCGGCTTCAGGAAACCGAACACCGACTGCAGCACACCGAAGAAGAAGTGCAGGTGGGACAGCAGCATATAGAACAGAACGCCGGCGCAGGCGGCGAAAGTCATGGCGAACCAGGGTTTCTCCAGGAGATCTTTGTCAAATTTCATTGCAGAGGGTCCTTATTTGCGTAAACTATCTGACAGATTAACTTTAAGCCAGCGGCGCCGCAAATGCAATAAAAACTGCGAGAGGTACCTGTTTCGCAAATTCCGAAACAATGGTAGATTAATAGATTAGAGAACGAAACCTGAAGAAGGCAGCGATACGCGGAAGGAGTCAGTGTGGAAGAGAGAATGGAGAAACAGGAGACGGAACGCACGGAGCAGGAGCGGATCATGGACCGCGCCCGCGGCATCGTGGAGGCCAGCGAGTTCTGCAAAGAGGTCGGCATCGAGCTCGTGCTCTGCGAGAAGGATCACGCGGTCGGCAGGATCCGTCTGGGCAAGAAGCACTCGAACCCGCTCGGGGACGTGCACGGAGGGGTGCTGTTCGCCCTGGCGGACACGATCTGCGGCGTCGCGGCGGCCTCGAGAGGCAACGGCGGCCCGACCGTAAACGGATACATGGATTACCTGCGGCCGGTGCACTGCGAGGTGCTCTACTGCAGCGCCCACGTCGTCAAGCACGGGCGCAACCTGATCCGCTCGGAGTGCGTCCTGACCGACGAGCACGGGAAGGAGCTGGTCAAGGGGTACTTCGTCTTCCTTGCGACGACGCAGTACCGGGATTTCCACAGTGAGCAGCCCCAGGGGGACAATTCATAAAGTTTTTATACAAATAGAAGAATCTGTTTCTGGAAAAAAAAGGCAGAAAGCGTATGATACATGCTATAGAACAGATATGCATGCGCGGCTCCCTGCCGCAGAAGAAAGTATGAAACGGAAAGGCTGAACGATGAATGAAATCAAACCGCAGCGGAAGCAGCTGCTCTATTATGCCATGGTGGCCCTGACGGTCATCCTGCTCTTCAACATCCTGGTCAAGCCGATGCTGATGCGCGCGGCCGTGAACGTGGTCGACTACAACACCTTCATGACCATGACGGAGTCGTCCCAGGTCAAGGAGGTCGAGATAAGGACGGACCAGATCCTGTTCATCGGGACGGATGACAAGATCTACGCGACGGGCCCGGTGAACGATCCGGAGCTGGTGACCCGCCTGCACAGCATGAACATCCAGTTCGGGACGGATATCCAGGAGCAGATGTCGCCGCTCATGAGTTTTCTCCTGTCCTGGATCATTCCCATGGCGCTCTTCGGCGCGATGGGCGTCTACCTGAACCGGCGGCTCATGGACAAGGCCGGCGGCGGCGCCGGATCCATGATGTTCGGCATGGGCAAGAGCAACGCCCGCGTCTACGTCAAGTCCACGGAGGGCATCCGCTTCTCGGACGTCGCTGGCGAGGAGGAGGCCAAGGAGAACCTGCAGGAGATCGTGGAATATCTCCATGACCCCGGCAAGTACAAGGAGATCGGCGCCACGATGCCCAAGGGCATCCTGCTCGTCGGCCCTCCCGGCACCGGCAAGACCATGCTGGCCAAGGCCGTCGCCGGCGAGTCCAACGTCCCGTTCTTCTCCATGTCCGGCTCGGAATTCGTGGAGATGTTCGTCGGCATGGGCGCCTCCAAGGTGCGCGACCTCTTCAACCAGGCCAAGGAGAAGGCGCCCTGCATCGTCTTCATCGATGAGATCGACGCGATCGGCAAGAAGCGCGACGGCGGCGCTTACGGCGGCAACGACGAGCGCGAACAGACCCTGAACCAGCTGCTCACCGAGATGGACGGCTTCGAGGAGAACCTCGGCGTCGTGATCCTGGCGGCGACCAACCGGCCCGAGGCGCTCGACCCCGCGCTCACGAGACCCGGGCGTTTCGACAGGCGGGTGCCCGTGGAGCTCCCCGACCTGAAGGGCCGTGAGGACATCCTGAAGGTCCACGCGAAGAAGATCCGGATCAGCAACGACGTCGATTTCAACAAGATCGCGCGCATGGCGGCCGGCGCTTCCGGCGCGGAGCTCGCGAACATCGTCAACGAGGCGGCGCTGCGCGCGGTGCGCGACGGCAGGCGCTACGCCACACAGGCGGATATGGAGGAGAGCATCGAGGTGGTCATCGCCGGCTACCAGAAGAAGAACGCGATCCTCACCGATAAGGAGAAGCTGATCGTCTCCTACCACGAGATCGGCCACGCCCTGGTCGCGGCGATGCAGACCAACAGCGCGCCCGTCCAGAAGATCACGATCATCCCCAGGACCAGCGGCGCCCTCGGCTACACCATGCAGGTCGAGGAGGAGGGCAACCATTACCTGATGTCCAAAGAGGAGATCGAGAACAAGATCGCGACGCTCACCGGCGGACGCGCGGCGGAGGAGGTGGCTTTCGGCAGCGTCACCACCGGCGCCTCCAACGACATCGAGCAGGCGACCCGTCTGGCCCGCGCCATGATCACCCGCTACGGCATGAGCGACGAATTCGACATGGTCGCGATGGAGACGGTCACGAACCAGTATCTGGGCGGGGACACCTCCCTCGCCTGCAGCACGGAGACCCAGGCCCTCATCGACCGCCGCGTCGTGGAGCTGGTCCGCGTGCAGCACCAGAAGGCCCTCAGGATCCTCCGCGACAACAAGCAGAAGCTCGACGAGCTCGCCGAGTACCTCTACTTCCGCGAGACCATCACGGGCGACGAGTTCATGAACATCCTGCTCCGGAAGCCGGAGCCGAAGCAGCTGGCGGAGGGACCGGAGGAGACCGCGGAGCAGGAGCCGGAGAAGAATACGGAGTAGACAGAAGAACAGAAGCAGTGACACAGGGCACCGGAAGAGGTGCTGCAGTGCTGCGCTTGCGGAAGGAACCGCGCAGGTTCCGGAGGCGGCGCAGCACTTTTTTCTTTAACAGAAGAATAGAAGAGAATGAGGGAGATGCCTATTGCGCAGGGGCTTAAGAAAAGTGTATAATAAAAGAAACAATTTTGTAATATTTTCAGCGGACAGGGCACAGCCCTGCCGCCGCTTCATCTGACGCATTGCAACTGCCTACAGGAGGACCGGAAATGAAAAGACATCTGACCAAATGGCTCGCAGCTGTCCTGACTGTCTGCATGATCGCTGCAGCGCCCGCCGCGGCGTTTGCTGCGGAGGCAGAACCTGCGGGTACAGCGGCGACGGCCGAACAGACAGCTGACCAGACGGCTGAGCAGCCGGCACAGAAGCAGCAGGAGCCCGCCCCGGCGGCGGTGACCCCGGAACCGGCACAGACGCAGCCGGAAGTGGAACCGGCCGCGCCGGAGACCACGGCGGCGGAGCCCGCCACGGAGGTGACGACAGCTGCGGAACCTGCCACGGAGGCGACGACGGCCGCAGAGCCCGCCTCTGACGTGACGACGGCGGCAGAACCGGCTTCGGAGGAGACGACGGCAGCTGCCGCGGAGACGGATCCCGCCTCCGCAGAGACGATGGCCGCGGAGGAGACGGCGGTCATGCTGATGACCGCGGACGCGAAGGCGCCCGCCGGAGAATGGGTCTCCAAAGTCGTCAAACAGAATAAGAAGAAGGTCACGAAGTGGCAGTGGAAGAAGGCCGACGGCACGCTCGCGAAGAATGAGTTCATCGAGGCGGACGGGAACACCTACTACATCGGCAGCGACAAGTACATGAAGACCGGCTGGTTCACCGTCAGCGGGAAGAAGTACTATGCCGACGGCAAGGGCGTCGTCCTGCAGGGCTGGCAGAAGATCAGCGGCAAGTGGTACTACCTCGACCCGGCCGACGGCGGCGCCGCGGCGAAGGGCTGGAAAGAGATCGCCGGGGAGGACGGCAGGTTCTGGTACTATTTCGACGGTTCGAGCGGCGCGATGAAGACCGGCTGGATCACCGTCAGCAAGAAGAAATACTACATGAACGCCTCCGGCCAGATGCAGACCGGCTGGCTGACCATCACCAAGACGACCACCAGGAAGGTCAAAAAGAAGAAAGTCACCACCACGACATATTCCTATTATTATCTGGATCCCGGGACCGGCGAGAGGAAGACCGGCTGGCAGACGATCGACGGGAAGAGGTATTATTTTGCCTCTGATGGGAAGGTCCGCAACACCGCCGGCTGGTTCAAGCTGAACAAGGTCTGGTACTACCTTGAGAAGGACGAGACCGGCCATCCGTCCCTCGTCACCGGCTGGAAGAAGGTCGGGAGCAAGTGGTACTTCCTGGATCCCGACAAGGCCGGCGCGATGAAGACCGGCTGGTTCACGCAGGACGGGGAGCAGTACTATCTGAACAGCAGCGGCGCCGCCGTGAACGGCGTCAGCACGATCTCCAAGAAGAAATATCTCTTCGCCGCCGGCGGCAGCGGGATCCCCGCGCTCGTGACCGGCAGCGGCCGCAAGACGGTGAACGGGAAGACCTATTACTTCGGGGCGGACAACGTCCTGAAGACGGGCTGGATCAAAGAAGACGGGAAGCAGTATTACTACGGCGACAGCATGGCGACCGGCTGGAAGAAGATCAGCAAGGTCTGGTACTATTTTGACGGAAATGGCGTGATGCAGACCGGCTGGAAGAAGCTGGACGGCAAGTGGTACTACCTGAAGTCCTCCGGCGCGATGGTCACCGGCTGGCAGACCATCGACGGCGACCGCTATCACTTCAACAGCAGCGGCGTGATGTCGGCCAGCACGACGGTCGGCGAGTGGATCATCGGCGCGGACGGCCGCGTGACCGGCAAGGTGCCGGACAAGATGGATTCCAAGGCCCAGGGCTACAGTTCGGGTACGAAGTACCTGATCCTCGTCAACCGCAGCACCCACAAGGTCGGTATCTACCAGGGCTCCAAGGGCAACTGGAAACTTGTGAAGAAGTGGAGCTGCGGCGACGGAGCCAAGAAGACCCCTACCCCGGAAGGCACCTATACGGTGGGCATCAAGCTGAAATACTTTGACACGGAAGCCAACAACCGCTGCTGGTACGCCACCCAGTTCTGGGGCGACTACCTCTTCCACTCCATCCTCTACGTCAAGGGCAGCTCCCCGTCCAAGGTGCGGGGCAGCGTCTCCGGTCAGCTCGGCCGCGCCGTCTCCCACGGCTGCGTCCGCCTGGAACTCAACAACGCCAAGTGGATCTACAACAACATCCCCAGAGGGACCAAGGTGGTCGTATACCACTGATGATGCTTCTTTCGGAGCCGGCCTGCGTGGCCGGCTCCTTTTTTGTGCCGCGGGGGGGATGGCGACCGGCAGCAGCGGAGTTATCGCCGCGGCAGCAATTATTTCAAAAATATTACGATAAATGAAGAAAAAGTTGAAATATCCTCTTCACAAACGGAGAATAATCCTGTATGATATGTAATAAATACGTAATATATGTAACCTGCCCGACACAAACTACAAGAGAGACTCGAACGGGCAGTGAGAAAGGGAGGAAACCCGATGAAACGCAGACTTGCATATCTGCTGGCGGCAGCGATCACGATGACGAGCCTGACCGGCCCTTCGGCGGTTTATGGCGCAGAGGCAGTGCAGCAGGAAGCTACGGAGACGGAAGAGGCAGCGGCTGACGGCAGCACAGAGGCGGCCGTGAAGGCGGAGGCGGCTTCGGAAGAGACGACAGCGGCCGTGGAGACGGCGGCGCCGCAGGAGACGCAGGCGGAAGTGCAGCCCGCACAGGAGACGCAGGCGGAGCAGGAAGCTCAGCAGGACCAGCAGGCGGCAGAGGCCCAGGAGGCCCCGGCGCAGCTGCAGGCCGTGCAGCAGAGCGTCACGGAGAGCGAGCCCGAGACGGTCACCACCACAGAGCGCACCGCGAAGTGGGCCAAGACCAAGGCCGGCTGGAAGTGGAAATACAGCGACGGGACCTATGAGAGCAATGCTTTCATTGAGGACAAGGGCAATACCTATTACATCGGCAAGGACCAGGTCATGAAGACCGGCCTGTTCGAAGTCGGCGGCGAGAAGTATTACGCCAGCGCCAGCGGCTCGATGAAGACGGGCTGGATCAAGATCACGAACACCGTGAAGAAGACCCAGAAGGTGAACGGCAAGAACAAGACCGTCACCACGAAGGAAAACAAATATTACTACATGGATCCCGCCACGTTCGCGGCCCGGAAGGGGATCACGCAGATCGACGGCGCCACCTATCACTTCGACAAGAACGGCGTCGAGACCCTGGCGACCGGCTGGAAGAAGGTCGACGGCATCTGGTACTACCTCGAGAAGGTGCAGGAAGGCCGCGTCAGCGCGAAGACCGGCTGGCTGAAGTCCGGCAGGAAGTACTACTACCTCGGCGCGGACGGCGCGATGGTGACAGGCTGGCTGACGCTGGAAGACAAGACCTATTACCTGGACGCTGTGAACGGCGACAGCGTCACCGGGAAACTGGTGCTGGAAGACCAGACCTACTACCTGCCTTCGGAAGACGGCAAGGGCGTGCTGGCCGGCGACGGCTGGAACAGCATCGGCGGGAAGCAGTTCTATCTGGATCCCGAGACCCATGCACCGCTCGCAGGGCGGCAGATGCTGGAAGGGAAGATCTATTTCTTCGACGGGGAGACCGGTGAGTCGCTGAAAGGCGTGCAGAAGGAGACCTTCGTCATGGACGACGGCACGCAGATCAGCGCGAACTATCTCTATATGCCGGATGAGGACGGAAGAGGCGTCCTGGCGGAGAGCGCGGAGCAGGCACCTGTGCACGCGACCCTCGACGGCAAGGCGTATCTCGTGAACAGCGACGGCTCGCTGGTGCTCGGACTGGTGACGGAAGACGGCGTGACCCGCAACTATACGCTGACCGGCCTCACCACCGGCTGGCTGCAGCTTGACGGAGTCTGGTATTATTTCGACGCCTCCGGAAAGCGCCTGGAGGAAGGCTGGAAGAAGCTCGGCAGCACCTGGTACTACCTGCAGCCCGGAACCGGCGCCGCACAGACCGACTGGGCCACGATCGACGGCAAGAAGTTCTATTTCAACCCGACCAGCTGCGCGATGGTCAGCGGGATCGTGACGATCAGCGGCAAGACCTATTACTTTGATACGAACGGCGCTCTCCACACCAAGGCGGAGACCATCACCTACAAGGGAGCGAAGTACACGGTCGCGAAGGACGGCACGGCGAAGCCGGTCATCCGCAACTACATCGAGCAGATGGACTACGCGGTGCAGAAGTACGACTGCAGCACCGGCTGGATCATCATGGTCGACAAGACCAACCACAAGGTGGGCGTCTACAGGGGCTCCAAGAACAACTGGAAGCGCGTCAACACCAACATCTGGGATATGTCCTGCGGCGCGAAGAAGACTCCGACCAAGAGCGGCATGTTCAAGATCGTGATGAAGGAGTTCGTCGTCGACTTCGACCACTCCACGGCCTTCTACTGCTCCTACACCACCGGCAGCTACTACTTCCACTCGGTGCTTTACAAGCAGTATGTGCGCGTCCGCAACGATGCCCAGATCATCGACGGCCGCATGAACAAGAACATCTCCCACAGCTGCATCCGCCTGAGAACGGACAACGCGAAGTACATCTACAACAACTGCCCGAAGCAGACGAAACTGATCGTATACGGGAAATAAAACAGACATATAAGGCAGATTGCACAGCGGCGGGCCGCCGGTCTTTGGGTCCGCCGCACGTACTATTGAGAAAATATTACAAAAAGTTTATAAATTTTGTAAAAAATCCCGTGGAAAGCATCCGGAAAGTACGTTATCATAGAACGGAACGTTGCCTGCGGGTTTGATTGGCGCCATAATGAACGAAAACGTTTAAGTAAACGGCCGGCCCGATGTGTCCCGCAGATGATGAGATACAGGAAACAGCAACAGGAAACGAAGGAGGAAACCCATGAAGAGAAGCCTTGCACTTGCACTGGCATTCGTCCTTGCATGTACATCCGTTCCGATCACGGGCTCCTCTGTCGCGTACGCGGCGGAGAGTGGCACGGAAGCTGCGACGGAGGCGGTGACAGATCCCGCACCGGTCGAAGAGGCAGCTGCACCCGCCGACGAAGTTCAGCAGGGTACAGTCGCAGAGACGCAGACGGAGGAGACAACGGCGGAGCCGGAGACGGTCGGGACGACAGAGGCGGCGGAGCCCGCAGAACCCGCGGAGACACCGGAGACGGTCGAAGTGGAACCGGCGGAGCTGGTCCCGGAAGAGATCGTGGAAGAGGGTCTTCTCGGCGCCCAGATGGTGCAGCGCGTCGCGGTGACGAGTGTCAGCATCCTGAAGTCCAAGAAGACCGCGACGAGCGTGAGCTTAAAGCCCGGCGCCGGCGTGCAGCTGACCGGCAGCGTGCAGCCCGCGGACGCGACCAACGCCGAACTGAAGTGGACCAGCGAAGATGAGTCCGTCGCGACGGTCGACGCGACCGGTAAGATCACGGCGGCAGCATCCGGCACCACGGTGGTGACGGCTTCTTCCGTGAGCGATCCTTCCGTGAAGGCGGAGATCAAGGTCACGGTCCTCTCCGGCACATGGAAGAAGAAAACGGTCAACAAGAAGACCAAGTGGCAGTGGAAATGGTCGGACGGGTCCCTGGCCAAGAACGAGTTCATCGACGATGAGGGCAAGACCTACTACATCGGCAGTGACAAGTACATGAAGACCGGCCTCTTCACGGTCAATAAGAAGAAATATTACGCCAGCGGCAGCGGCGCGCTTCAGACCGGCTGGCAGAAGGTGAGCGGCAAGTGGTACTTCTTCGAGGAGGAGAACGGCAACGCCGCGGCGATGGGGTGGAGAGACATCCCGAACGACGAGGGCGAACTGTTCACCTACCGCTTCGACAGCTCCACCGCGGTCATGAAGACCGGCTGGTTCACTGTCAGCAAGCAGACCTATTACGCCAACTCCAGCGGCCAGATCCAGAAGGGCTGGCTGACGATCTCCAAGACCACCACCAAGACGGTCAAGAAGAAGAAAGTCAAGACCACGACCTACAGCTACTACTACCTGGATCCGGAGACCGGCGTCCGCAAGACGGGCTGGCAGACGATCGACGGACAGTACTATTACTTCAATTCCAGCGGCGTCAACCAGAAGAGCACCGGCTGGCAGAAGCTCAGCAAGATCTGGTACTACTTCGAGAAGGACGGAAACAGCCACGTCTACGCGGCACAGGGCTGGAAGAAGGTCAGCAGCAAGTGGTACTACCTGCAGCCTGAGGCGGACAAGCACGGCGCGATGAAGACCGGCTGGTTCGAAGAGGACGGCAAGAAGTATTATCTGAATTCCAGCGGCGCTTCCATCACCGGCATCCAGACCGTCAACAAGGTCAAGTACCTGTTCCTGAACGAAGGCGGCAAGGGCGTCCTCGGCGGCCCGGGCTGGAACACGGCGGACGGCAAGTGGTATTACATCAACCCCGAGACCGGCGCGATCGCCTCCGGACAGGTCACGATCGACGGCAAGGGCTACTACTTTGACGCGAAGACCGGCGAGTCGAAGAACGGCGCGATCACGATCGGCAAGAACATGTACCTCTACGCCAAGGATGCGGAAGGCAAGGGCGTCCTCGAGAAGAGCGGCTGGAAGCAGAACGGCAGCGACTGGTACTATCTGGATACCGAGACCGGCATCGTGGCGGTCGGCCGCAAGGTCATCGACGGCAAGACCTATTACTTCGACACCAAGACCGGCATCTCCAAGGTCGGCATCGTCACGCTGGATAAGAAGAACTATGTCTTCGTCGCGGACGAGAAGGGCAGGGCGGTGCTCGCCTCCGCCGGCGTCAACGACGTGAACGGCAAGAAGTATCTGGTCAATGAAGACGGCACGGTGAAGACCGGCTTCTACACCGAGAACGCGGAGACCTATTACTACGACGCGAACGGCATGGTCACCGGCTGGCAGAAGGTCGGCAGCAAGTGGTACTATCTCGACACCGAGGACGGCACGCTCCAGAAGGGCTGGATCACGCTGAGCGGGAAGAAGTACTACCTGGATCCCGATGACAGCGGCGCAGCGGTCACAGGCTGGAAGAAGCTCCCCAGCGGCGGCGAGGAGAAGTGGTTCTACTTCGACCCCTCCAGTACTGCCATGAAGACCGGGATCGTGTACGTCTCCGCGGAGAAGAAGTATTACTATCTGCTCGAGGACGGCACGCTCTACAACGGCCCTGCCATTGCGGAGTTCACCTTCAACGGTGCCAAGTACAAGATCGCGGCGGACGGTGTCGCTACACCGAAGCAGCTCACCCCCACCGAGCACATGGACAAGGTGGCGCAGAAGTGGACCTCCAAGACCAGCTTCCTGATCATGGTCGACAGAAACCACTACAAGCTCGGCGTCTACAAGGGCTCCAAGGGCAACTGGACCAGAGTGCGCGGCCTGTGCGATATCTCCATCGGCACGAAGGCGCATCCTTCCAAGACCGGCGACTTCAAGATCCTGTGGAAGGCCAATGAGAAGGCCGGCGGCTATCACGCGTACGGCTGGTGGGATTTCAACGGAAGCACGGCATTCTACTGCACGTACCTGAATTCCAGCTACTTCTTCCACACGATCCTCTACGCGAAGGGCAGCAGGAATCCGAACACCGCAAAGGTCGTCGACGCGCGTATGAACAAGGCGATCTCGCACAGCTGCATCCGCCTGATGCCGGCCAACGCGAAGTACATCTTCAGCTCGGTTCCCAACAACACCCGTGTCATCGTATTTGACTGGGACGGCAAATAATCGTATAATTACGGGCGGTCCGCGCAGGCGGACCGTCCGATTGCCGCATCATTGCGGCGGAGACTGTCTGACAGTTCATCAATTGCAGTTGATCAAAGAGGTGCATTTTTATGATCATTCGCAGAGCAGCAGCGATCTTCCTTGCAGCAGCCATGCTCGTGACTTCGGTCCCGGCGGCGGACGCATCCGTCGTCCTGGCCGCGGAAGCGACGGAGCAGGCGGCGCAGGAGGTAGTGACAGAGCAGAAGGAAGAAGAGACGCAGGCGCCCGCAGAGGTGCAGCAGGAAGCCCCCGCTGTGACAGAGGCGGAGCCTGTCGTGACGGAGCCGGCCTCTGAAGAGACGACGGCGGCGGTCGAGGAGCCGGAAGCTCCGTCCACGACCGTGACCGAAGTGATCGAGCCGGAGACGACCACCACGACGGAGGCGCCCGTGAAGGCGGAGTCCGTCAAGGCGCAGAAGGACGGCAAGGACGTCAGCGAGATCACCGTCAAGATCGGCAGTGAGCAGGCGCTGGCGGCACTGGTCCTCCCGGAGGATGCCGAGGACAAGGAGATCGTCTGGTCGAGCGCGAACAGCGGCGTCGCGGAAGTGGATGAGAACGGCACCGTCAAGGGCATTGCCGCAGGCGTCACCACCATCACGGCGGCGCTCGCTTCGGATGCCTCGATCAAGGCCCAGGTGAAGGTCACGGTCAGCACCGGCGACTGGGTGAAGGGCACCGGCAAGAATAAGAAGAAGTGGAAGTTCCGGAAGCTCGACGGCACGTTCGCGAAGAACGAGTTCATCGTCGACGGGGACCAGACTTACTATATCGGCAGTGACCAGTACCTGAGGACCGGGCTGTTCACGGTCAATAAGAAGACTTACTACGCCTCCTCGAGCGGCGCGATCCAGAAAGACTGGACGAAAGTCAGCAATAAGTGGTATTACTTCGATCCCGAGGACGGCTTCGCGGCCTCCAAGGGCTGGAAGGAGCTTCCGAACAGCAGCGGTGAGCAGAAGTGGTATTATTTTGACGCTTCCAGCGGCGTGCTGAAGACCGGCTGGTTCAAGGTCAGCGGGAAGAACTACTACGCCAACAGCAGCGGCGAGATGCAGAAGGGCTGGCTGACGATCTCCAAGACCACCACCAAGACGGTCAAGAAGAAGAAAGTCACGACCACCACCTACTCCTACTACTATCTGGATCCGGAGACCGGCGCCCGCAAGAGCGGCTGGCAGAAGATCGACGATGCGTTCTACTACTTCGATTCCAACGGCGTCAACCAGAAGAACACCGGCTGGCAGAAGCTGAGCAAGATCTATTACTATTTTGCCAAGGATGAGGACAGTCACGTCTATGCGGTGACGGGCTGGAAGAAGCTCTCCGGCAAGTGGTATTATATGGATCCGTCCGACAGTGCGCACGGAAAGATGGTGACGGGCTGGAAGACGATCGACGGCAAGACCTACTACTTCAACAGCAAGGGCGCTTCCGTCACGGGCATCCAGACCATCAGCAAGAAGAAGTATCTGTTCCTCGATGAGGACGGCGCGGGCGTGCTGGCAGCGGACGGCTGGAACACATCGGAAGGCAAGTACTACTACATTCAGCCTACGGACCACGCGATCGCGTTCGGCGCGAAGACGATCGACGGCAAGCAGTACTACTTTGACACCAAGACCGGCGTCGCGAAGCAGGGCATCATCACCATCAATAAGAAACGCTACCTGTATCTGCCCGATGAGAGCGGGATCCCCTGCCGCGTGGAGAAGGCCGGCCGCGTCGAGTATAACGGCAAGCCGTACTTCCTGAACGAGGACTTCACAGTCGCGAAGGGCTGGGTCAAGGAAGGCGACGATTACTACTACTTCGGCGAGAGCAGCATCGTCACCGGCTGGTACCAGGTCAATAAGAAGTGGTACTATTTCGACACCGAGACCGGCAAGATGCAGAAGGGCTGGCTGTATCTGAGCAGCGGCCGGTACTACATGGATCCGGTGAACGGCAATGCGTGGCTCGGCGACAAGACCGTGGATGGCGCGAGATACTACTTCGACACGGAGACCTGTGGCGCGCAGAGAGGCATCGTGAAGGTCGGCAAGGAGTACTACGCCTACGACCTTGAGACCTATCAGCGCGTGACCGGCAAGGCGGGCACTTTCACCGATCAGTACGGCTATCAGTGCAAGATCGACGGCAACGGCAAGCTGACCAGCGCGATCAGCAAGGAGCTCGCGATGACCATCAAGGCACAGTCGGCGACCTCCGAGACGAACTACCTGATCATGGTGAACAAGTCCGATCACAAGGTCGGCGTCTTCAAGAGAGCCGGCGGCGAGTGGAAGATGGTCAAGGGTCTCTGGAACATACACTGCGGCAGCAAGTCGCACCCTTCCAAGAGCGGCAAGTGGCGCACCACGAAGGCCTACCACGAGTACTGGAGGGACTTCAACGGTTCGACCGCCTTCTACTGCACTTACACGACGGGCAGCTACTTCCTGCATTCCCGTCTGTACAAGAAATATTCCAGGAGCCCTGCGGGCAAGAGCCCGATCGATCCGAACCCGGACAAGGGCGGCAAGAACATCTCGCACAGCTGCATCCGCCTGCAGCTCGCCAACGCGCAGTGGGTGTACAACAACATCCCGGCGAGCACGAGGGTGTGGGTCTACTGATGAGATGACAGGATGATGAGAAGTGAGGAGACAGGGAAGGTTCTCTGTCTCCTCTTTTTTGAAGGCGGCGGCACGGGGGCGCCGGCTGTCCCTGCCCGGGGTTTGTTCCGGCAAATATTTTCGGAAAAAGATTTCACAGAATCCCGTACAGGGATTATAATGAATAGGAGATTTGCAGAAGCACGGCGGCATATTCATAGAGGGGGAAGACAACGTGGTACAGCCGATCGAAGCAATCCTGCAGAACCGGGTCCTGATCACGGCGCTGATCGCCTGGGCCACAGCACAGCTGCTGAAAACCGTGATCTATCTGATCATCAACAGGAAGCTGGTCTGGGAGCGGCTGATCGGAGACGGGGGAATGCCCAGCAGCCACTCGGCGACGGTCTCGTCCGTCGCGATGGCGATCGGCAGACTGCACGGATGGAGCTCCGGGATCTTCGCGCTGGCGGCAGTGATGGCGATCATCGTGATGCATGACGCCATGGGCGTGCGCCGGGAGACCGGCAAGCAGGCCAAGGCGATCAACGAGATCATCGAACATATCCTGGCCGGCGAGGAAGTGGACCTGACCCCGGAGGAGACACTGAAGGAATTTGTGGGACACACGCCGCTGCAGGTGGCGGCGGGATGTGTGCTCGGACTGGTCATCGGTGCGTTCATGCCGCTGTAGACCGGAAGACAGAGGCGGCGGAGGGCCGCACGGCGGCATGGACCGCTGACAGCAGAAGGAGGATCAGAATGCTGGAATACCGTTATGATACGCAGCTCCTCATCGACGGAGAGGATCTGGATGAAGATGAGGTGAGGGAATATTTCGAGGACCACTTCGACGGCGACTGCCTGCTGGCGGTCGGCGGGGACGGGGATCCGATCAAGATCCATTTCCACACGAACGAGCCCTGGAAGTGCCTGGAGTACTGCGCGACGGTCGGTGAGATCTATGATATCGTCGTGGAGGACATGGACCGTCAGAGCCGCGGGCTGAAAGGCTGAGCGGCGCGGCGCCGGGCATCGTTCTCGATCCACTCATCGAGCGTGAGCGGCGTGTAGTCGGAATATCCGCAGAAACAATTGATCATGCGGCACGGCAGCCTGTAAGGGCTGCCGTCTTTTTTATACCGGACCGTCTCCTCGGAGATGCGGATGAACTGCTCGACGAGGCGCTGGTCCTGCGTGTCATGGACGTGGCCGTAGAGCATGTAGGTCTTCGGGGAGCCGTCCTCCTCCGTGCGGTACTGGCCGTTGTAGCAGAAGACCGGGTAGTGGCAGAGGACGACCTTGCGGCCGTCATCCCGCATCTCCGTGTAGTCGCGGATCCATTTGAAGCGGGTGACGGGGTAGCCCTTCTTCTCTCCGAAGGGGTCGTGGTTGCCGCGGATCAGGCACAGGTGGCCGTTGAGCTGTTCGAGGAGGGCCGTCGTCTCCTCCGGGCCGCCCCAGGAGAGGTCGCCGAGGATGACCACGTCGTCGTTCCAGCGCACTTTCTCGTTCCATTTGCGGAGCATATAAGCGTTCATCTCCTCCGCGGAGGCGAAGCCGCGGCAGTCCATCTGCCGGTTCAGGCTGTCGTGGAAGAAATGGCAGTCGGCGATGTAGTATCTCAAAGGGGCCTCCTTTGGCGGGCGTTTTCTGGTGCGATATGCTGTAAGTATAGCACAGGGCGGAGACGGGCGGTGTTTTTTCCGGGGAGGGGGTTGCAATGGCGTTGCGGGAGGTGCATAATGGCGGTTGAAAGATACCCGTGGGGGGTATCCCGGAAAAGGAGAAAAGCATGGAGAACGAAGCGCGCGAACTGCTGCCGACAGAGGAATGTCCGCACTGCCGGACGAAGGCGAGGAGCCCGCAGGAGACGCGGGACCTGATCAACCGTCTCAGCCGGATCGAGGGACAGATCCGGGGCCTGCGGGGCATGATCGAGAGGGACGCGTACTGCGTGGACATCCTGAATCAGGCGGCGGCCGCGGGCTGCGCGCTGGACAGCTTCAGCAGGGCGCTGCTGGAGCAGCATATCCGCACATGCGTCGCGGACGATCTGCGCGGCGGAAGCGGGGAGAAGGTCGACGAGCTGATGAAGATCCTGCAGAAGCTCATGAAATGACAGGCGGTCGCATCTGGCGGCCGCGGACAGGAGGCGTGAAGGATGGATCAATATACTGTGACAGGCATGAGCTGCGCGGCCTGCCAGGCGCGCGTGGAGAAGGCCGTGTCGAAGGTCGACGGCGTGACGGGCTGCAATGTCAGCCTGCTCACGAACACCCTCGGCGTGGAGGGGACGGCGGACCCGGCGGCGATCATGAAGGCCGTGGAGGACGCCGGGTACGGCGCGTCGCCCAGGAATGTCGGCGGAGCGGCCGGAGAGGCTGCCGGCGGACAGGGGGCAGCCGGAGAAGGGAGCAGCGGGGCGGCGCTGACGGCCAGGCTCGCTGCGGAAGAGGAAGCTCTGCGCGACAAGGAGACGCCGGTGCTGAAGAAGCGGCTCATCGCTTCCATCGGGTTCCTGCTCGTGCTGATGTATTTTTCCATGGGGCACATGATGTTCGGGTGGCCGCTGCCGGCCTTCTTCACCGGGAATCATGTCGCGATGGGACTGGCGCAGCTGCTGCTGGCCGTCATCGTCATGGTCATCAACCAGAAATTCTTCATAAGCGGCTTTAAGAGCCTCTTCCACGGCGCTCCGAATATGGACACGCTGATCGCGCTCGGATCGAGCGCCGCGTTCGTCTACTCGACGGCCATGCTGTTCGCGATGACGCGGGCGCAGACGGACGGCGATATGGCCGCTGTCGAAGGCTATATGATGGAGTTCTACTTCGAGTCCGCCGCGATGATCCTGACCCTCATCACCGTCGGAAAAATGCTGGAGGCCATGTCCAAAGGCCGCACGACGGACGCGCTCAAGTCCCTCATGAAGCTGGCGCCGAAGACGGCGACCGTGATCCGGACCGGCGCGGACGGGGAGGAGCAGGAGGTCACCGTGCCGATCGAGCAGGTGCGGAGAGGCGACCTCTTCGCCGTGCGCCCCGGGGAGAGCATCCCGGTGGACGGCATCGTCCTGGAGGGCACGAGCGCGGTCGATGAGTCGGCGCTCACGGGCGAGTCGATCCCGGTGGACAAGGAGGCCGGCGACAGCGTCAGCAGCGCGACGATCAACCAGTCGGGCTACCTGCGCTGCGAGGCGACCAGGGTCGGCGAGGACACGAGTCTCGCCCAGATCATCCGGATGGTGAGCGACGCGGCCTCCACCAAGGCGCCCATCGCGAAGCTGGCCGACCGGATCTCCGGCGTCTTCGTCCCGGCGGTCATCACGGTCGCGGTGCTGGTGACGCTTTTCTGGCTTGTGATCCTGCACAGGCCGCTCGGCTTCGCGCTGGCGCGGGGGATCTCCGTCCTGGTGGTGAGCTGCCCCTGCGCGCTCGGCCTGGCGACGCCTGTCGCGATCATGGTCGGCAGCGGCGTCGGAGCACGCAACGGGATCCTGTTCAAGACGGCGGAAGTGCTGCAGGAGGCAGGAAATGTGCAGATCGCGGCGCTGGACAAGACCGGCACCATCACGCGCGGACTGCCGGAGGTGACGGACATCCTGCCGGCGCCCGGCATCTCCGAGAATGACCTGCTCTACCTGGCCGGCGGCCTGGAGCAGCGGAGCGAGCATCCGCTCGCGAAGGCCGTGACATCCTGCTGCGCGGAAAAAGGTGTGCCGCAGGCAGTGGTGCGCGACTTCGCCGCCCTGCCCGGCAACGGGCTGACCGCGGACGTGGACGGCTGGAAGATGCAGGGAGGCAATCTCCGGTTCATCAGCAGCCACTGCACGGTGCCGGAGGAGGCCCGCAGGCAGGCACAGGCGCTGGCGGAGGACGGGAAGACGCCGCTGTTTTTCTCCAGAGAGAGTGCACTGATCGGTATCATCGCTGTGGCGGACACGATCAAGGAGGACAGCGCGCAGGCGATCCGGGAGCTCCGCGACATGGGCATCCGGGTGGTCATGATCACCGGCGACAACCGCCGCACGGCGGAGGCCATCGGGCGCCAGGCGGGCGTTGACGAGGTCGCGGCAGGCGTCCTTCCGGACGGCAAGGAGGAGATCATCCGGAAGCTCCGCGAGAAGGGCCGCGTCGCCATGATCGGAGACGGCATCAATGACGCCCCTGCGCTGACCCGGGCGGACGTCGGGATCGCGATCGGCGCCGGCACGGACGTGGCCATCGACGCCGCGGACATCGTCCTCATGAACTCCCGCCTCACCGACGTGAGCGCGGCGGTCCGGCTCAGCCGGAAGACTTACCGGACGATCCTGTGGGGCCTCTTCTGGGCCTTGATCTACAACAGCATCCTGATCCCGGTGGCGGCAGGGCTCCTCGTACCGCTCGGCATCACCATGGATCCCATGCTCGGCGCCCTCGCGATGAGCCTGTCCAGCTTCTGCGTCGTGACCAACGCCCTGCGCCTGAACGGCATCCGCCTGCATGACGCCTCCGCCGACAGGCCCTTAAAGAAAACGGTCGAACCCGGAAGACTCCTTCCGGAGGAGATAGAGGAAGAAATTACAGAAGGAACAGCAGAAGAAACATCAAAAGAACCTACAGAAGAAAAAGGAGATACGACAATGACCAAGACCATGAAGATCGAAGGCATGATGTGCAGCCACTGCGAGATGACCGTGAAGAAGGCCCTGGAAGCCCTGGACGGCGTACAGTCCGCCCAGGTCAGCCACACCGCCGGCACCGCTGTCGTCACCCTCGGCGCGGACGTCGCCGACGAGACCCTCAAGGCAGCTGTGGAGGCGAAGGATTACGAAGTGAAAGAGATCGCGTAAGCTCACACAGGGGACGGTTCTCTGTGCGGCCCTTACCACATAAAGGCAGCCTGCGTCCGTTCGTTCCACGATCACTTCGCGGAGATACACCCAGATCCGACCGGTACCCCTGCCGGGCAATGTCCCAACTCGCGTCTCGCTCCGATGAGCGATCCGCTCAAACAGTGGGACAACACAAGGCGCAGCCCGAAGCTGCGCCTTGTGACCCGTCAGGCGCACTGGCCGGATCAAGTGTATCAACCCGCTCGTTCAAAGTGGAGCGAACAGACGCAGGCTGTCTTTATGCAGTGTGGCCTGCGCAAGGACTGTCCTTGCATGCATGCAGGAAACAGCCGCATGGGGAACCGTTTTAGCGTGGAGGTGACGAGATTGGACGTTTAGTGGTCGTTCCGGCGTCTCTATCGTCCCTGTTTCATACACCTCACACAGGGGGGACGGTTCTCTGTGTGAGCCCATGATTCTCGTTCATGCACGAAAAGTTCTTCTTATGTGCATTGCAGCCCGCGGAGCTCTCTCATCAGAGGAAGCCAGGAGGGAGATGTATGGAAGCGGGACGGAATAGAGAACAAAGCGTCCATAAAGCGTCCTGGCATGTTGTCATCGCGCCCGGACAGCTTCTCCTGCCGCGCCGCAGGCCGGTTCTCCGCGTGAGCACGGCAGGAACCGTCGTCCCGTATCCGGGAGAGACACTTTTGAACGAGCGGTTTGATGTACCTGATCTGCGCAGCGCATCTGCCGGGTCAAAAGCCGCAGCTTCGGGCTGCGGATTTTGTTGACCCAATGTCTGAGGCCCCCGCTATCAGAGCGGGGGCCGAGTTGGTCATTGCCCGGCAGATTCGCCGCGCAGGTCTATGTACATCTCCGAGAAGTGAACCGTGGCTCTCACGGATATGGGAGGTCGGTTCCTGCCGGTGCTCACAAAGAGAGCCGTCCCCTGTGTGGAACTGTCCCCTGTGTGAGGGGAGGATCAGGACAGAAGTTCCATCTTCCGCAGAGGTGCCCGCAGGGCCATGTAGAGCAGGACCACCACGAAGAGGGAGACAATGGAGTTGATCGCCGTGACGACGAGGTTGACGGCGAGGGTCACTTCCGCGGCGGGGCGGCCGATGATCAGGATCTTGTAGGCGTACCTGACAAGGGGGTCGCAGACGGCGTTGAAGAGGAGGGCAGCGGCGGAGGCTGCGGCCGTCCAGCGGAGGATGTGCGCGTGATCGGTCTGGCTGTCCAGATGGCCGAGCTTATGCGCGACGAAGCCTGCGATCAGCCCCATGCAGAGCTTCAGGACGAAGGTCGCGGGCGCTTCCACGATATAGACGGGGTCGAGCAGGTCCGCGATGACGAGACCCAGCGCGCCGCCGAGACTTCCGTACCAGGTCCCGAGGAGCAGGACGCCGAGAATGCAGAAGGCGTTGCCCAGGTGGACGGTGACTTTGCCGCCGCCCGGTGTGGGGATCGGAATGGAAAGAAATGTGAAGACAACGTAGGTGATCGCCGCGAAGATCCCGGCATAGACCAGTTTGCGAAGGGCCGCGCTGCGGTCGGCATTTTCACTGTGCTGCATAATAAAACCTCTCTTTGCATGACAGTTGACTGTTGTTTTCAGTATACGCATTTTTGAACATATAAAAATACCCAATAATTAAAATAAAAATAAGGCCAGTTTCGGGTGGGGAAAATAACGAAAGACAAGCACCGCGGTCACGTGGTAGTATTAGGGGAAGATCTTCGAAAGGATGCACGATGCATGAGAAATAGAGAACACTTCCACAGAATATTCGCGACGGTCACGGCAGGGCTCTGTCTGGCGGCGCTGCTGGCAGGGTGTGCCGGAGCAGGCGCCGGGGCAGGCACCGGAACGGCTTCCGGAGCCGCCGGCAGCGGAACGGCCAATCCCGCCGGCACCGTGCAGGAAGCGGACGGGGAGGTCATTGAAGCGGCGGATGCCGCGGCGGAAACGCAGGTGGAGACAGCCCGGGAACCGTCCACAGAAACGGCCCCGGAAACCGCTGCGGAAGGAACGGCGGACGGAGCGGAGACAGGGGCTGACGCAGAGATGATCGGCCCTGCGCCGGAGCCGCTGACGGTCTGGGCCTGGGGCGAGGACTACGCGATCGCGGCGATCCGGGAGGCGGAGAAGTTCTACCGGACGGACCACCCCGGCTTCGCCCTCGAGATCACGGAGAAGAGCGCGGACAGCATCGAGACGGCGCTGCTGCATGCGGCGGCGGCCGGGGACAGCAGCCTGCTGCCGGATATCCTGCTGCTTCCGGACAGGGACTTCACGCGGTATGTGATCATGGATCCGACCCTGTTTACGGATCTGACGCGGTCGGGGATCGATTTTGACCAGTTTGAGAGACCGAAGATGCGCAGGATCCGGCTGAACGGGGCATTTTACGGCGTGCCGTTCGATCTCGGGACGGTCTGCGCGACCTACAGGACGGACCTGCTGCGGCAGGCGGGACTGGCGATCGACGACATGACGGACCTGACCTGGGAGGAGTGGCTGCAGAAAGGCCTGCGGCTCAAGGAAGTGACCGGCCTTCCGCTGATCGCCGTGAAAGAAGGGGACGCGGAGCTGCTGCTCATGATGATGCAGTCCATGGGCGCATCCGTTCTCGACAAAGACGGCAACCCGGACTTCCAGAGCAGTGAGGAGCTCAGGACCTGCATCCGCCTGTACCAGGAGGCGGTGCGGGCCGGCGTGATCCTGCAGGTGAGCGGTGACAGCCGCTGCAGAAGCGCTGTGAAAAACGGGGAAGTGATCGGCGCGATCGGCGGCGCCGGGACCCTGAGCATGGTGATGCAGGCGCAGGACCAGTCGGGCCTCTGGGCAGTCACGAACATGCCCCGGGTGGACACCTCGGAAGGCTCCTCGTACTATGCCGACGGCGGCGGTGTGAGCTGGGCGATCACCGTGCAGTGCGAGCAGCTGTCGGCGGCGGAGGACTTCTTCCGCAGCACCTTCGGGGGGAGCGTGCGCTTCTATGAGACGCTGCTGCCAGTGACAGGCGCCATTCCGGCCTATCTGCCCTGCCGGGAGAGCACAGTCTTCGGCATGCCGAGGGAATTCTTCGGCGGACAGTCGGTCTACTCGCTGCTGATGGATTTCTCCGAGCGCGTGCCGGGCGTGCACACATCCCGCTACGAGCGGGAAGTCCGCCAGGAACTGGGCAAGGCCCTCCACGAGATCGTGGACGAGGGCGCCGATACTGCCTCTGCGCTGGAAGCAGCGCAGACCGCGGCCGCCTTCAAGGCAGTACCATAAAAACGGACCGCGCAGGGGACCGCACAGGGAGCTGTCTGCGCGGAAGAGAGAGCGTGCTTCATGAAGCTTATCTTTAGATACATCGGGCATTACAGGCGTGCGGTGGCAGCTGCGATCCTGATCAAGCTGGCCGGGACCTGCTCGGAACTGCTGCTGCCTTATATTCTTGAACATATCATCGACAACGTCGTACCGGCGCGGGAACTGCGGGCGGTGCTCCTTTGGGGCGCCGCCATGTTTATTGCCGCGATCGTCTGCCGGGCGCTGAACGTGGCGGCGAACCGCCGTGCGATCGAAAATGCCCACCGGATCAGCTATGAGATCCGGCAGGCGCTCTTCGAGAAAACGGCGCGCCTCGACGGCGCGCAGTTCGACGCCTTCGGGCTGCCCTCTCTCATTTCCCGCATGACCTCCGACAGCTACAATGTGCAGAGCGCCGTGCAGCAGCTGCAGAGTCTCTGCGTGCGCGCCCCCATCATCCTGATCGGCGGGATCGCCGTCTCCATGCTCATGGATCCGCCGCTGGCGATGATCCTTTTGATCCTGCTGCCTTTGATCCTCGCTGTGATCGTGCTGATCTCCGGCAGAGGCATTCCTATGTACACGTCTGTCCAGCGGGAACTGGACCGGGTCGTCCGCATCATGCGCGAGGACATCACCGGGATCCGCGTCGTCAAGGCCCTCAGCAAGGAAGAATACGAAAAAAGACGCTTCGATGAAGCCAACCGCGCAATGGCGCAGCGGGACATCGCGGCGGCGACCGTGATGGCGATCCCCGGGCCGCTGATGCAGCTGCTGCTCAACACCGGGCTGACCGCCGTCGTCCTCGTCGGCGCGGCGCGGGTCAACAGCGGGGAGATCCGCCCGGGCGTGATCCTGGCTTTTCTCACCTATTTCAACATGATCTCCATGGGCGTCATGGGACTCAACAGGATCTTTATGACCATCAGCAAGGCCAGCGCCAGCGCCGACCGGATCGCGCAGGTCCTCGCGGCGCCGGAGACGAAGACGGCCGCCCCCGCGGAGGGGACGGCGGAGCAGGACAAGGCTGGGCAAGGCGCGGCGGAGCAAGGTACGGTGGTGCATGGCGCGACGGAGCAGGGCGTCCCGGACGGGTCGGCAGAAGAGCCGCCGGCCATCGTCTTCGACCACGTGGACTTCCGCTACGGGGAGGACAGTGCGGAGCACGAAGGTTTTGTCGGGGAGACGCGGGAGATGGCGCTCTCGGACATCCACTTCACCCTGCGCAAGGGGGAGAGCCTGGGGATCATCGGCCCCACCGGCTGCGGCAAAACGACGATCGTCAACCTTCTGCTGCGCTTCTATGATCCGGTGCGCGGCTCGGTCTCCGTGGACGGGCGGGACGTCCGTACCTATGAGCCGGAGACGCTGCGGCGCAAATTCGGGGTGGTCTTCCAGAATGACCTGCTCTTCCACGACACGCTGCGCGAGAACATCGATTTCGGCCGCGGACTCACGGAGGAACAGATCCGCGGGGCCGTGCGGGACGCGATGGCGGAGACTTTCATTGCGGAGGTGCCGGGAGGACTGGAGCACGTCGCGGCGATCCGCGGCGCGGACCTCTCGGGCGGACAGAAGCAGCGCATCTGCGTGGCACGGGCGCTCGCGGCGGATCCGGAGATCCTGATTCTGGATGACAGCTCCTCGGCGCTGGACTATCGGACCGACGCGCAGATGCGGGCGCAGATCGCGCAGCACCACGGGGACGCCACGCTGATCATGATCGCCCAGCGCGTATCGAGCGTGATGAACATGACCCGGATCATGGTCCTGGACAGCGGGCGCGTCATCGGGTACGGGGACCATCGCACGCTCATGGAGACCTGCCCGGCCTACAGAGAGATCTGTGAGATCCAGATGGGCGCGCTGCAGAATGTCTGAGGAAGGAGGCCCATTATGCCCGGAAGAGGCGATCGCGGAGGAAAAAAAGAGCGCCCGAAAGACGTTCGCGGCGCGCTCAGGCGCATTCTGTCCTATCTGATGCGCTACCGTCTGGCCATCCTGCTGCTGGCAGTGCTGGCGGTGCTGAGCAATATCGGGAACCTGCTGGGACCGCGTTTTGCCGGCACGGCGATCGGCATCGCGAAGGCAGGCTACCGGGAGGGACCCGGACACGTGGACATGGCGGCGGTGCGCCATTACGCGCTGCTCATGCTGCTGGTCTACGGCGGGTCCAATGTGCTGACTTTTCTCGTGAATATCAGCATGACCCGCGTCGGGAGACAAGTTGCCGAGAACATGCGGCGGGATGTTTTTGCCAAGCTGATGGCGATGCCGGCGGAATATTTCGACCGCAATCAGGCGGGGGATATCATCAGCCGCGTGTCCTATGACATCGATGTCGTCTGCACGAGCCTGTCTTCGGACGTGATCCAGATCCTCACGAGCACGATCACGGTGGCGGGGAGTTTTCTCATGATGTGTCTGATCTCGCCGGCGCTGGTCCTGTTCATGCTCTTCACGATCCCGGTGTCGGTCCTGTTCACGCGGGCCATGGGGAGAAGGACCCGGCCCCTCTACGCGAAGCGGAGCGCGGCCTACGGGGAGATGAACGGGTTCGCCGAGGAGATGTTCACGGGGCAGAAGACGATCCTGGCCTACGCCCACGAGGAGGAGGTGTGCCGGCGCTTCAGCGGGGTCAACCGCAAGGCTGCGGAGGCCTACCGGGACGCGGACGGCCTCGGCATGACGATGGGGCCGACCATCGGGATGATCTCCAATTTCGGGCTCTCCGCCATCGGCATGGGCGGCGCGCTGCTCTATATGGGCGGATTCGTGGGGCTCGGGCAGATCTCCAGTTTCGTCCTCTACAGCCGCAAGTTTTCGGGGCCGATCAATGAGATCTCCAACATCATCAACGAGATCTTCAGCGCGCTGGCGGCCTCCGAGCGCATCTTCAGGCTGCTGGACGAGACGGAGGAGACGGCGGACCTTCCCGGGGCCTGTGAGCTCACGGACTGCAGCGGGCATGTGGAAGCGGAGCACATCTCCTTCGGCTATCTGCCCGGCGTGACGGTCCTGCGCGACCTGTCCATGGAGGCCCTGCCGGGGCAGACGATCGCCATCGTCGGCCACACCGGCGCCGGCAAAACGACCCTCATCAACCTCCTCATGCGCTTCTATGACCCGCAGAGCGGCCGGATCCTGGTGGACGGGCGCCCGCAGATGGAGTATACGAGGCGGAGCCTCCGGCGCAGTTACGCGATGGTCCTGCAGGACACCTGGGTCTTCCGGGGCACCATCTTCGACAACATCGCCTACGGCAAGGAGAACGCGACCGAGGAGGAAGTCGTCGCTGCCGCCCGGGCCGCCAGGATCCACAATTACATCATGACCCTTCCCCAGGGCTACCGCACCGTCATCACGGAGGACGGCGGCAACATCTCCAAGGGCCAGAAGCAGCTCCTGACCATCGCCCGCGCCATGCTCTACGGGACCAGCATGCTGATCCTCGACGAAGCCACCAGCAACGTCGATACCGCCACCGAGCGCCAGGTCCAGAAAGCCATCCGGTCCCTCATGCAGGGCCGCACCTGCTTCGTCATCGCCCACCGTCTGTCCACCATCCAGAACGCCGACCACATCCTCGTCATGGACCACGGCGACGTCGTCGAACAGGGCACCCACGACCAGCTCATGGCAGCCCGCGGTACCTATTACAAGCTGTACGCCAGCCAGTTCGCGTGATCCGCACCTCACACAGGGGACGGTTCCAATG
>DFIR01000082.1 GCA_002372815.1 Lachnospiraceae bacterium UBA3692 | reverse complement strand
TAAACCACATCGCGTGCCGGATGTCGTCTCTCACCTCATACGGCACCCCTGCTCTGTCAAAATATCGCTTCACCGCAGCGATATCCTCTGCCTGTTCGCCCGATCTGGAACCGAACTGGATTTTGCCCATCTGGGTGTAACAAAGGGAGGTTCCGTCCCGCATCGCGTCCATGCCGATGGCAATGCAGTCCGGAATGTGCGCGCGTCCGTATCTCTCCGCGAGGATGTCCTCACTGGTGATCCCGTTCATCAGCGACAGGATGATCGTGTCAGGTCCCACAGAGGGCGCCATCAGCGTGACGGCGTCCGCGAGCGAGGGCCCCTTGACGGCAACGATCACGAGGTCGGAGGGCCCGGTCACATCCGCCGCGTCCTGAAGGGCGAAAGTGGTCTCCTCCCCATTGATGAAGTACTTGTCGCCCTGATGGCGCTTAAACCGCTCGCTGTCCATCACAAACTTCACCTTTTTGGGTCCGTACGCCTTCTGAAGCTGCGCGCCGAACAGCATTCCCAGCGCTCCCAGCCCATAAATTGCAGCTGTCTGGATCTCTTTCATTCTTTTTTAGCTCCTTATCTCTTCCGCCTAGTACCTGTCCACGTTAAGCAGCGCGATCCACGAAAGCACCCCGTACACGATGGCAAAGGCCAGCAGGATCAGCCACGCCTTCCCAAGGTTTATCGGCGTCGACTCCAGTTCCTTATAATAGCTGATAAAGGACATCCGATTGACATCCGAACTCGCGCTGAGCGCGTTCATGCCCCACCGGGCGATCGTCAGGTGCGAGAACTTCTCCGCGATCCCCTCCAGCTCGAACACCGTGCCCGAGAAGATCATCTGGATGATCAATGCGAACGGCATGACCGTCATCGCGGTGTTTTCGTTCGTCACGATCGACGAGATCATCATCGCCATGACGTCCGCCGCGTAGATGATCAGGAAGAACTCGATCCACATCTCGACGCCCGCCGGGAAGATCACGCCGCCCTTCATGAAGTGACTACGGTTCACCAACCATGTCAAAAGAGTGGCCACCAGCGCTTCACTCATCGACAGCAGGCCCTCGTAGATCATATGCGCCATCACATAGGCCGACATCCGAAGCCCCGTGCGGTGCTCCCGCCTGATGATATCCCGCTCCCGGCAGACCGATCGGATCGAATTAAAGATCCCCGTCCAGATGCACGCGCACACCAGGGCAAAGCACCCATTCCGGGTTGCCTTGAAAGTCACGAAAAGATCGTCCCCCGTAACTGACGCGATCAGGATCGTGATCAATCCCACCGACACGATCTGCTTCCATCCGTTCTCATTTCTGAAACTCCGCATGCACCGGGTCAGGCAGACTCCCACCTGACGGAGCAGGGAGGATTCCCTGTTCTCACTTTCCATTGTACTGCTATTCATCGTCGCTGTCTCCGATCACTGTTCTACTGACTATTCGTCGTCGCTGTCTCCGATCACCGTTTTCTTGATCTCCTTCCGGTAAGACGCCATCTCCGCGTCCGCCGCCTCGGCACTCATAAAGGAAGGCTCGTAGTAGGTATTTTCCTTGAACGCCTTGAGCACGGCCGCCTTTTTGTCGGAAGGGACGTCGATCAGAAACACATCGTCGCCGGCCTTGCTGCTCCCCAGCTCGCCGTAATTAATCTTGTCATTGTGCGTGACATAGAACTCTGTCCACAGCGTATTCTGAAATCCGCTGACCACCGAGACGTCCTGGATCGGATTTCCGTAAAAGACCAGCTTGTGATACTCCAGCATCGCCGGCAGCATGCTGATATCCGAGATCTCGTTGTTCTCCATGAGAAGCCACACTTTTTTGACAGAGAGGCTCTTGAGGAAGGAAATGTCCTTCACGCTGTTGTTTCCGATGTCCAGGTACGAGAGATTGTCCATGGAATCGCGAAGCGGCGTGATGTCGGTCAGCGCGTTGTTGGAGACGAAGACGCCGTACAGGCCGTGCTTTTCCGCCAAAGCATTGACAGACGTCAGTTTATTGTTGTCCGCCGCGAAAGCCGCGAGCGACACGCACCCCGAGAGCGCGCTGATGTCCTGCACCTGATTGTCCGAGATGTCCAGCACCTTGAGGTCCACAAAGTTGTTGCTGAGCGCGGAAATATCCGTAATTTCGTTCTCCGAGAGCATCAGCGTCTGGAGCACCGAGCAGTTTCTGATCCCGCTGATGTCCGTGAGGTGGTTTCCCGCCGCCTGGAGCGTCTTGAGCTTGATCATATCCTGACAGCCGTCGAGATTCGTCAGTTCGTTTCGATTGACGTTGATCGTCTCTATTTTGCCGCATCCGGACAGCGCGCTCAGCGACGCGATCTGATTGCGGTCCGCGTACAGCTCACGGAGTCCTGTGCATTCGCGAAGCGGCGAGAGATCACTTACCCCGCAGCGGCTGATGTGCAGGCTGTAGAGATTTCCGGCTTTCTCAAGTCCCGCAAGGCTCTTTACCTGCGAGCGTTCCACGTTCAGAAAGGCCAGATCGGGGCAGCTTGCCAGCGGTGTGAGGTCACTGACCTTGGACCCGGGGAGCGAGAGCTGATACAGCTTCTCATGGCCCGCCAGAGGAGAGAGATCCGTGATCGGGCACTCCTGCGCGCTGATAAACCGGATCTCGGGGCAGTCCTTCGCCCAGTCGAGCGTCGCCAGACTTCCGTCCGTCAGGTCCACCGTCGCCAGCTGCGCGTGGCCGCCCAGGTGGCTGCAGTCCTCCTCGTCCAGGGACTGATTGAAGAGGTAGAGATACCTGAGCTTCGGCAGACCGTCCAGGAAGCTGTAATCGCCAAGTGCGTTCTGCACATTGATCGTCAGCGCCTCCAGCCACGGGAAGTGCCTGAAAAACTCCGTCGTCCCCTCCAGCGTCCCGGCACTGATCGCAAACGTTTTCATCGTCTCCGGGAAATCCACCGTAAACAGCTGATCCCCTGAGATCGTGCTCTCCGTATCTTTATAAATCTGCAGATTCTTCAGAAGCGCCATCCCCGCGAGCGGATCCAACGTCGTAAACCCGTCGCTGTAATTGAACGTAATATTGTCAACCTTTGTCCACTCAGCCATCCGGCCGACCATCTCATCGGAAATACTGCACCTGTTCAAATAGACCGAACTGATCTCACTGTGCTTTTCGACAAAATCGATATGGGCGTCCGTGATCTCGACCTTATTGATCGATACATACTTATCTCCGGATTCAAAGTCCACGCCTTCGGGCGTACCTGCAAAGATCGAAGTCGGATTGAAGCCTCCGCCGCCTTCGCCTCCGTTGCCGCTGCCACTTCCGCTGCCGCCTCCGATGCCGCCCGAGAGGATCAGGAACCCGGCAATGCCTAAGGCCAGCGCCCCGGCGAGTATCCCGGGGACAAGGAACTTGTTCTTTTTCCTGCGCTTGTCCCCGCCGGAAGGGGCGGGAGTGCCTTGCGTGGCGGGGGTGGGCTGGACCGGCTGGGTCTCCGTGGCCGCCGGCTGGGCCGGCTGGGCCTCCGTGGCTGCCGGCTGGGCCGGCTGCCCGGCTGTTCCGGCTTCGTTCTTCACATCTTCCGCGTCGTCGCTGAACGCTTTCGCCGCCAGTTCCTCAAGGCTCCTTCCGGAAGAGCCTGCGCC
>DFIR01000056.1:20175-29610 GCA_002372815.1 Lachnospiraceae bacterium UBA3692 | reverse complement strand
TCTTTGCCACCAGCTTGTTTTCAGAGCAAAAATAAACACCTCCGCAAAGGTTTCCCCTAAACTCTTTGCCGCCAGCTTATTTTCCGGACAAAAATAAACACCCCAGCAAACATGTATCCATCATTTCCCCGGCTGCACCCATGCAAGAATTCTTGCGAGGTCGCAGGCGTTGATCTGGCCCGGGGCGGATGTGAGGCCTTCGCCGGCTGCGCCGAAGGTCACGGCGGAGCCGAAGAAAGCGCCGCTCACGCGGCTGATCACGCCGAGGTCTCCCATGGCCATGGTGATGAGAGGCCTGTTGGCATGGGAAGTGAACATTTCTTCTGTCGCGGCGAGCAGGGTCAGGACATCCCGGCGGCTGTGCGGCATCACGGCGATCTTGAGGATGTCCGCGCCGAGTTCCTGCATGCGCAGAAGGATCCAGAGGATCTCTTCTTTGGAAGGTGTCCCGGCGAAGTCATGGCAGGACATGATGACCGGCACATTGGAGGCATGCGCTTCCCGGATGACCGTCTCGACCGCTGTCTCATCGAAAGAGAGTTCCAGATCCACGAGATCGGCCAGTCCGGACCGGATGGCAGTCTGCAGAAGCTTCTGATAAGCTTCCGGGGTGATCGGGGCCGCGCCGCCTTCTTTCTCCGTGCGGAAAGTGAAGAGCAGGGGCAGGGTTCCGAGGCGCTCGCGGAGTCCGCCGAGGACCGCCTTGACAGCGTCCGCATCCCTAAAACCGGCAAAATGGTCGACCCGCCACTCCACGAGGTCCGCGGTGCCGGCCGCCGCGATCTGCTCCGCCAGCGCGAAGATGTCCGCGGCATCATGTCCTGTGACCGGGACGCAGATCTTGGGGATCCCCGCGCCGATCTCGATATTCCTGACCTTGACAGTCTGATAAGAAGATGTCTGCCTCTGCATGTTTGTCAGAGCCCTCCTGCAGATGGCGGCTGCCGGAGCCGCCGGGTGTTTGATTCTTCTTTTGGCCCATGCGCGTCCGTAGTGACCGGTTCGTTCTCACGGAGCTGCAGCTTCTCCACGTTTCTTCGTAATGTAATAATACAGCAGCTCGATCACGCAGCAGCTGACCCAGCCGACGGGGTAGCCGAAGCCGACGGCCCGCGGGGTGTTGAACAAGAAGCGGGTGATGATGAACAGGTAAGCCTGCCGCACGGCGACGAAGCACAGCAGCATGATGACCATCGGCCCCCGGGAATCTCCCATGCCGCGCAGGGCGCCGGCCATCGTGTGGTTCACACAGTTGGCGAGCAGGAAGATGACGTTGGTGCGCAGGAAGAGGACGCTGAATTCGATGACGGCGGTGTCCTTCGTGAACAGGCCGGTCGCGGGCTCCGCGAACACGTACAGCACCGCCGCGATCAGGCCGGTCACGGCCAGGGTCAGCAGGATGGTCGTGCGGATCCCTCTCTGGGCGCGCCCGCGTTTGCTGGCGCCGATGTTCTGGCTGACGAAGGTCGTCGCCGCCATCGCCATGCTCTGCATCGGCAGCAGGATGAACTGGTCCATCTTGTTGTAGCAGCTCCAGCCCGCCATACAGGCACTGCCGAAGTGATTGATATAGGACTGGACGAAGGTGTTGGAGACGGCCGTGATGACGGACTGGATCCCCGCCGGCATGCCGATCGAGAAGATCCTGGCGGTCAGCTGGCGGTCGATCTGCAGGTCCTTCCAGTCCAGGCGGTAGATGTTGCGCGTCCTCGTGAGCATGACCAGGATCAGGACGGCCGAGACCGCCTGCGAGAGGATCGTCGCGTAGCCGACCCCGGCGATCCCCATCCCGAAGCGGATCACGAAGAGCAGGTCCAGCGCGATGTTCAGCAGGCTGGTCAGGATCAGGAAGAGGAGCGGCCTGGTCGTGTCGCCGACCGCCCGCAGGATCCCGCTGCCCATATTGTAGATGAGAAGACCGGTGATCCCGGCAAAATAGATCGTCAGATACGTCACAGCATCGCCGAAGACGTCGTCCGGCGTCGCCATCAGCCGGAGCATCGGCCGCACGCCGGCGATCCCGATCAGCGTGAAGACCACACAGATGACAAAAGTCAGCGTGATCGTCGTCTCCACAGCTTTGTGGAGCATGGGCAGGTCCTTCTGCCCGAACAGGCGCGCGACCACGACGCTGGCGCCGACCGAGAATCCGTTGAAGAAGAACACCAGCATGTTGACGATCATCGTCGTGGAGCCGACGGCTGCGAGGGCTTCCTTGCCGACGAAGTTGCCGACTACGACCGCGTCGACCGTGTTGTAGAGCATCTGGAAAGCGTTCCCGAGCATCAGCGGCAGCGCGAACAGGACGATCTGGCCGATGATCGAGCCGGTCGTCATATCCCGTGTACCGCCTATGCGCTGCGTGCTGCCTGTACTCATGATGCCTCTCCCGCTTTCAAATCAGCCAAAAAACATGCTCTTCAGAAAGATCTCCAGACCGATCAAGATCAGGATCGTGCCGCCGAGGGTCTGCGCGCCGGCGGAAAGACGGGTCCCGAACCGGATCCCCAGCCGGATGCCGAACCGGCAGATCAGATAGGTGACGCCCCCGATGAGGAGGGAACAGAGCAGGGCCTCCCAGACGCTGTAGGACGCGATCGTGAACCCGACGGACAGCGCGTCGATCGACGTCGCGATGCCCTGCAGCAGCAGCGTGCCTGCGCCGCCGTCCCCGGCGGATGCCGATGCTTCTGCCGGCGCGGATGCCGGCTGTCCCGGAGCCGCCTCCCCGTCTCCCGGACATTCGCCATCCGGACATTGCTGCTCCCGCATCTCCCTGCGGGCGTCGAGGAGCATTTTTCCGCCGATGTAGAGGAGCAGTACCAGGGCGATCCAGGGGATGAATTTCTGGAAGCTCACGAACGTCTCGATCAGCGTGTGGACGCACAGCCAGCCGGTCAGAGGCATCAGGAACTGGAAGCACGCGAAGGTGCCCGCGATCAGGACCTTCCGGCTGCGGGGCATCTGCGGCGCCACCATACCGTGCACCAGGGAGACCGAGAAGGCGTCCATGGCCAGTCCCGCCCCGAGCAGAATACTGTTGATAATGAAAAGCACTTGTGTCATGCGTTGTCCCCCCGTCAAATCACACATAACGAAAGACCGCCCGGCGAAACGTTATGCCGCGGCGATCTTTCGTCCAATGACTGATTATAGCGTATCTGCGGGAGACTGCGCAACAGAGAATCTCACGTCTTGTCCTTGCCCATCGTGATGGCGCCCAGCAGGAGCATCAGGTAGCCTCCCGTGTTCACGCCGTAGGAGATCCAGATCATCAGCTGGTTCGTAAACTCCCTGGTCAGGAAATATCCGGCACCCAGCAGGAGCACGAACGCGAGCGCGAAGAAGACCCTGGCCACTTTCCTGCCGCGGCGGCGCGTCTCGGAAGCGAGTCCGGCGCACAGCCCGGCCAGTCCGAGGACCTCGGCACCGAGAAATACGAACGTTCCCGGGAACAGGACCGGTGCAGCCGCAGCGGCCGGGGCCGCTGTATACAGGCGGAAGCTGCCGTCCTCTGTCTTCCCAACGTTCTCCTCTGCCGCCTCCGGCGCCGGTGCGGGCGCTGCGGCGGGTTCGGGAGCGGCGGCGGGCTCATCAAATGAGAGCGATGGGCTCGCTGCCTCCTCGAGTTCCTGCGTGGAGGCGTCTGCAGGGGCCGCATCCTGCGTGCCGGTCACCGGCGCAGCAGGTGTCTGGAACACGGGCGCTTCTGCCGTCACCGCTTCTGCAGCCGGCATGCCTGCCGGCACTTCCGCTGTCACGTCCGCCGGCGTCTCGCCCGGGAGTTCCTGGGGTGCTTCCTCCGGTTTCTTCTTCGGCTGGAAGAGCCAGAGACCGGTGCACGCGAGGCCCGCCAGAAGGAAGCCCGTCGCCTGCATCGGGAGAAAACTCTGATTCAGCCTCTCAAAGTCACAGATCCACATCGCGTAGAGCAGCCGGTAGACCGCCCGGAAGAGCCCCGCGATGCTGACCATGGTCGTGCCCGCGCAGAACAGCGCGTAGGCGCTCTTGCCCATCCGCAGGCAGAGCCTTCTCTGCAGGATGATCGCAGCCAGGATGCACAGGACTGCAGGTATGAATTCCAGTTCCGCCATTACAACAGGTGATAATGCCGTCATGATATCCCCCCCTCTCCGGCTGCGGCCAGTCCTCCCTGTCCGCGTCCGGATCCTCTTCCGTTGTCAGTTCTTATATCATTATAGTCCTTCTGCCGGCGGATTGCACCCCGTATCGATGCGGTATCACTCCCGGCCGCCCTCCAGGGTCCTCCGCAGGATCCCCTGGATCTGGTCGTACTGCGTGTGCTCGTCCGCGCCGAAGTGCAGCAGCGTCTCCGCGAGAAAAGTCGGCAGGAACGGTTCCTTCGCGATCTGCTCCTCCGTCAGGAGCCTGCGCACGGACATCTCGATCCGCCCGATCAGGCGGAGGTGGTAAGGGCGCAGTCCGGCGATCCCTTTGCCCTCATACTCCGCAAATACATTGCTGTAGCGGATCGAAAAGATCCGGAACATCTCGAACAGGAGCCGCATGCCGGCGATGGCGTCGTCTACCGTCGGCTGTTCCTGCTTGGGCATCTCGTAGTAGCGTTCCTGGACCTGGGCGTAGAGACTGCGCCAGTCCTCCATCATGACGCTGGCGGCAAGATGATCCTTCGAGGGAAAATAATTGTAGACCGTCCCCACAGAGAACCCGCACTCCTTCGCGATCGACCGGATCGTCAGGGTCGCGTAGCTGCCGCTTCCGAGCAGACGCTTCCGGGCGGCGTCAAGGATCTTCTCTCTGGGCTGTTCCAGGATCTTCGGCATAGGCACCTCTTCTCTGTCAGTGTCTCACGGCTGCAAGGGTCATTCGGTCTCCACTTCGAAGATCGCCTCGATCTCGACCGGCGCGTTCAGGGGCAGCTGGTTGACGCCGCAGGCCGTCCGCGCATGTCTGCCGGCCTCCCCGAAGATATCGAAGAGCAGCTGGGACGCGCCGTTGGCGACCAGGTGCTGCTGGTCGAATCCGGTCCTGCTGCTGACGAAGGCCTGGATCTTGACGACGTTCACGACCTTGTCCAGGTCGCCCAGATGATAGCGCACGGCCGCAAGCATGTTGATGACGCAAGCGCGCGCCGCCTCCTGTGCCTCTTCCAGCGTCACTTCCTCGCCGACATGGCCGGGATGGAGCATCTTGCCGTCCACGACCGGGATCTGTCCCGACACGTACAGTGTGCTGCCCACCTGTTTGACAGGGATATACATCGCCGCCGGCTTCGAGGCCGCGGGCAGCCGGATGCCGAGCTCCGCGATTTTTCTTTCTATGACCATGACTTCCTCCATAGGGTGGTATATACTGTTGTAATATTATACACGATGCGAAAGGGGCTCCGCAATGGACAGCTGTGACCGCTCAGAGTACACACAACAGACTGCTTCGTCCGCGCATTTCAAGCTTCCGGACGATCTGCCTTCGAAGATGACGCGCCTTAACGCCGGCGGACGGCGCGACGCCTCCGTCCTCATCCCGCTCCTGGAGAAGGAGGACGGGCTCCATATCCTGTTCGAGATCCGCAGTGCCGGCATCCGGCAGGGCGGGGAGGTCTGCTTCCCCGGCGGCCGCGTCGACGAGGACGAGGACAGCTGCAGCACCGCTGTCCGGGAGGCCTGCGAAGAACTGCTTGTGGACGCCTCGCAGATCCGCGTGCTGGCGCCGATGTTCCGCATGACCGGCCCCGGCGGCCGGGAGATCCACTCCTGGCTCGGCATGCTGGAGGGCTACCGCGGGACCTACTCCGAAGGGGAGGTCGCGGAGGTCTTCACGATGCCGGTCCGGTGGTTCCTGGACCACCCGCCGCAGATCTTCCATGCGCAGTACGTCGTGGATCTCCCCGATGATTTTCCCTGGGAGATGCTGCCCGGCGGCCGCGCCTATCCCTGGCAGAACGTCCCGAAGAATTATTACTTCTATGAGACGCCGCACGCCGTGATCTGGGGCATGACCGCGGAGCTGCTCTACAACTGCATCGAGCGGCTCAGAGGGTGACCAGCCGGATGCCCGTCCCCTCCGTCTCCCGGCGGAGCGCCTCCTCATCATCCATATGCATCAGAAAGACGCTGCACTTCTTCGCGAGGGGAAGGAGCAGCGTCTTCTGCTCCTCCCAGCGGAGATGTACGTTCCCGTGATGGTACGCCATCTCCGTATACAGCTCCGCGCCTTCCGTCAGCCAGGGGATGAAGGGCTCGAGGGTCGCCGTGTCCCCCGTGAACACGACCCGCTGCCCGCCCGTCTCCAGGCAGAAACCGAAGCACTTGCCCGCCAGTGCGGGGGTGTGGCGCGTGGGAATCGCGGTGACGGTGACGCCGGCCATCTCCATCTGCACGGAGAAAGTAATGAGCCGGTACATCTCCTCGGGCACGCCGATGATCCGCAGATAGTCCCGGACGTCCTGCGCGAGCGCCTCCTGCACGAGAATGTTCACGATGCGGCCCTTCAGCAGCAGGCACCATTCAATGAACAGACCGATCCCGCTGCAGTGGTCGTCGTGCATGTGGGTCAGGAGCACATAGATCTCCCCCGTCTCCTCCCGCACCAGCGTCTCCGCCGCCTGCACGTGCAGCATGCTGAGGTCCAGCAGGTACAGATCCCTTCTTCCGTCCTCCCGCGGCTCTTCGAACCACGCGTTCGTATGCGTCCGGGCGAAAGCACCGCCCGTTCCCAGAAAATGCAGTTTCATGAAATGCCGCTCCTCTCCGCGCGCAGCGGGTGTCAGATGTTCATCATTTTTCTCAGGTTTTTTGTGTCATAGCCGCACTGTTCCGCCTTCCGGAGCAGCGTGCGTACCTCCTCCGGATCATGCCTGCGCTTGCTGATGATCATGGCGGCGTTGGCGTAGGTGACGCCGTTCTCGCTTCTCTCCGCGGCGGAGGGATTCTTCTCGATCAGCGCGATCGCTTTCCGGTACAGCGGGATCGCCCTGTCCACATCCTTCATGCGAAAATACGCGGCGCCCGCATTGCTGTAAGCCGTCGGATAGTCCGGCCGCAGGAACTGGACCTTCTCGTAGATCCCGATGGCTGTCCCGGGCTGCCCGTTGTCCGCATAGCACCTGCCCAGACGGATCAGCACGTTCGGATCGTCCGGCGCGCCGTTCGCCGCCTGCAGCAGGATCTCCAGTTCCTTCTTATAATCTCCCTTCGCGCGGCGCTCCGCCGCGCTCTCCAGAAGCTTCCGGACCTCCGTGTCGGGCAGAGGGCGGAATCCGGCCCCTGCCGCCTTTCCCTTCCGGTCGCTGCCGGCGGCGTGAGGCTCCGCTGCCGGCGCCTGCGCCTTCCGGTCGTTCCCGGCCGGCGCCACCTCCCCCGCGGGCTCCCGGGACCAGGTCACATTTCCTTTGTGGTCGATCCCCAGCGACAGGCAGACCTGCCCCGGCGCAGCCGCCTTGTCCGGCAGTGCGCTCATGATGCCCGCGCTGCGGCCGTTCTCAAGGATCTCCAGCCGGTCGCCGTAGGCCTCCTGCGCACTGACCAGTGCCGACTTTCTGATCGGGATCGTCGTAAAGGGCCGGATCTCCGTCAGCACCGTCCCGTCCCCTGCTCTCCGGATCTGATACCCCGGCACGGTGATGTCCAGGAGCAGGTTCGGCGTGCCCGACGGGATCATACCGGCGAGGCAGCCTGCGCCGGCCGCAATGAGCGCGTCCTCCTTCCGGAGATAGATATCCCTGACGGGGACCGTATCCCGGATGACGGCGCATGCCTGCCGGAACTCCGCGCGCTCACAGCACAGGACGACCTGCAGTGACTCCCCGGGCAGGAGCATCCCGTCGAACCGCGTCCCGGAGTAAGCCCGCAGCTGCTCCCGCAGCGCATCGAGGCGCCCGGCGCGCCCGGTCTCCTTCCTGCATGAGCAGAGCATCTCTGTAAAGGCCTGACCGCTCCCCGCTTCGTTCGGCGAATATTCCGCCAGTGAATAGGCGATGCCTGTGCCCGCGATGCGGATCAGCAGCACTTTGACTTCTTCCGCGGCAGCGGCCTGCCTCCGGAGCACCTCCTCTGTATACCCGTACATGGCGATCGAAGGGGTCCGCAGGATCCTCCACGGCGTCCCGAGACCCGCATTTCTGCACAGATGCTCCGCCAGAAGGCGGCTCTCGATCCCGGCTTCGTCCGGGATGCCGATGACATGACACTCCGTGATGGAGATTCCTCTCTCCCGCTCCGCCTTCTCCAGGATCCTTCGGAGACCTCCCTGCTCCACCTCCGCGGCGGGCACGAAAGCCAGGGATTCACAGTCCGCCCCGTCTCCATGGAGCGCGATCCAGCAGCGCGCCTCCGGGTCATCCTTCGTGTGCGCACAGAAGCCGAAGGACACCTTCCGGAGCCCCCGGTTGATCCTGCTCGCGCTGCCGATGGACGAGGCGTCGCGCACATCCGGTGTCTTCTGTGCAGGCCGCCCTTCCCGGAAAGCGAACGCATCGATCGTCCCCGTCCCGTCCCGGTCCGCCGCCTCTCCCGCCGGCATCCCGGCCGTCTCCCGCACGGAGAAGGCCTGCCGCAGCGCCTCCCGGAAGTCCTCCGCCCTCGTGTACCGCGCCTGCGGGTCCGGCGCGCAGGCCTTGCAGAGGACCAGGCCGACCGCCTGTGTGGTGCCGTCCGGCAGCGGGAGCGGCTCTCCCCGCAGTCTCCTCTGCATGGCGGCCGTGACATCCTGCGGCGTCATCGGCTGTGTCCACGCCGGCTCGAACGGGAAGCGGTTGTGGTTCAGGTACCGGTACAGCATGATCCCCAGCGAATAGATATCCACCGTGTGGTCATACGACCCGCCTCTCCACACTTCCGGCGCCGCATAGCGGGGCGTCCCCTTCATGGAATGCATGGAATTCTGCAGGTCCGCGAGCTGCCTGGACAGCCCGAAGTCCCCGAGCACATATCTCCCGTACTCGTCTACGAACACGTTGGCGGGCTTGATGTCCCGGTGGATGATGTTCCGGCTCTCGCAGAAGGTCAGCGCATTGCAGAGATCCGTTCCCAGCTGCAGCACTTCCTTTGCGCCCAGGGAGATCCCCTGCTGCACCCGGCCCCGGAGCCGCGACTCCAGGCTCTCCAACAGCTGCATGCGGATGTAGATCGTGTAGCCGACCTTCTCCTCCTCCACATGGTAGTCCTCGATGGTGATGATGTTCGGGGCGGACCGGAGCGATACCATCGTGCCGATCTCCGAGGAGATCCCCCGGACGATCCCCCTGTAATACGCCTGGACGGACGCCTCATCCATCCCGCTGTCCAGAAGGGTGCCGGCTTCCTCCTCGCTCGCGGGGACACGGATGATCTTCAGGGCCGAGACCGTCTCGAGTCCCATATCTTTCCTTCGGACTTTGTAGACCTTGCCGAAGCTTCCCTGCCCCAGGAGATCCTCCCGCGGATCCTCGATATACCAGTCCGGCCAGAATGCGTA
>DFIR01000056.1:0-20054 GCA_002372815.1 Lachnospiraceae bacterium UBA3692 | reverse complement strand
CAACTGTCGATTGTGCTGTCTCTTTCTTACGATTATAATATAAAAGACGGTATTATGAACATCGTTTCGGAATCACAGGGAGGAGGAGGCAGCACGCATGGGCAGGATCACATTTCCGTTCTGGCCGGACTGGTACATCGCAAGCGAAACGCAGGATCTGATCGGTGCCGGAAGCTTCGGCAAGGTCTATAAGATCCGGCGGGATGATCTGGGTCTGCAGACGGTCTCCGCCCTGAAGATCATCCGCGTCCCGCAGGACGCCTCCGAAGTGGAGGAACTGCGCGACCGCAGCATGGACGAGAAGTCGATCGCCGACTATTACACCCAGACGGCCCAGGGGATCGCCGAAGAGATCCGGCTCCTGCTCAGCATGAAGTACTGTCCCAACATCGTGACGATCGAGGACTACCATGTGGAGCGCAATGCGGACGGCATCGGCTACACCGTCTATATCCGCATGCCGCTGCTCGAGAGTCTCGAAGAACGCGCCAGGAGCCGCTTCAAGACCGGAGAGGGCTTCTCTTCGGACGAGATCGTGAAGATCGGCAGCGACATCTGCGACGCCCTCACCGCCTGTGAAGGGAAGAAGATCATCCACCGGGACATCAAGCCCGCCAACGTCTTCATCGACGAATTCGGGACCTTCATCCTCGGCGACTTCGGCATCGCGCGCCAGATGGACAGCGCGACGCAGTCGATGCACTCCCAGAAGGGCACCATGAACTACATGGCGCCGGAGATCATCCGCGGAGAGACCGGCTACGACCGCACCGTGGACTTCTATTCCCTGGGGACCATGCTCTACCGGCTCGCGAACCACAACCGCTTCCCCTTCGAGCCGCCCTACCCCCAGCCGATCTCGCCGCTCGACAGCAGCAGCGTGATGATGAAGCGGCTCTCCGGCGCGGAAGTGCCCCTGCCGGACGATGTGCCGGCAGCGCTCGGGGAAGCCATCCGGAAGGCCTGCGCCGCCGATCCGAAATCCCGCTACCGCAGCGCCGCAGAGATGAAGCAGGCGCTGAAGCAGGGCGCCGCGGGGGTCTTCTCTTCGCCCGCCGCACAGGCGGCCGCGGCTGCTGCAGGCACCGTGGGGGCCGGTATCGCAGGTACCGGTGCCGGGACATCCGGCAGCCGCGGCACCTATAACGCCTGGAACGGTGCTCCTTCCGTTCCGGATGATGACGACGATTCCACGATCGGCGCCGTCGGCACCGACCTCTGGCTGCAGGAGCAGAAGCGCCGTGAGGCGGAAGAAGCCCGCAGGAAGGCCGAGCAGGCGCGCGCGGAGGAGCAGCGCCGGCAGGAAGCCGAGGCGAAGCGCAGGAAAGAGCTGGAGGCGCAGAGGGCCCGGGAAGCCGAGGCGAAGCGCAAGGCAGAGGAAGCGGCGAGACAGAAACAGGAGCAGGAAGAGGCCGCCAGGAAGGCCGCCGCCGCATCCGCCGCGTTTAAAAAAGAGAAAAAAGGCGGGGTCCCGAAGATCGTCTATCTGCTGGCGATCGGCGTCATGCTCTACTTCGTCTACCGCAGCACCTATCACGATTACAAGCCGGCCACCTGCACGGAGCCGGAGACCTGCAGCATCTGCGGGAAGACGAGGGGCGAGCCGCTCGGGCACTCCTGGGAAGCTGCCACCTGCACAGAGCCGGAGACCTGCTCCCGCTGCGGCGCCACGAACGGAGAGCCGGCAGAGCACACCTGGATCGACGCCACCTGCACAGAGCCGATGACCTGCGCCGTCTGCGGGACCACTTCCGGAGAGCCGCTCGGACATGACTACGCCGCCGCCACCTACGACAAGCCGAAGACCTGCAAGCGCTGCGGCGTGACGACCGGGGAAGTGAAGGGATATGTCGCCTGGGATGAAGTGACTCTGAAGGCTTCAGAAGGTACCGTCACCCTGCAGGATTTCAACACCCATTACTGGTCGCTGGGCACGACCCTGAAGAAGTGCCGCAGAATCAAGGTCGGATACACCGTCACGAGCCTCGACCAGGGGAGCCTGGACTGTCAGTGGGGCTTCTATGTCCGGTCGGACGGCGTCTGGAGGGAAGCCGGCCGCTTCTCGATCAGCGAGCTGAACAAGGAATATGTCAACACCTTCAAGCTCAGTCCTTCCATGAACGTGGATGCGTTCCTCTTCGAGCCGATCACCAGGAGGCAGATCACATGGCGGTCTTCGATCCGGTTCTATGAGGCACAGGTGGATTGAGGGGGAGCATTGCAGAAAATATGAGTGAAAAAACAAGGACAGAGAACAACATCATCATTGACCGGGAAATACCGCACGACAGCCGTATCGGCGTCAGGATCTCTCTTCTGATCGGCGGATTCGCCATAAAATCCCTGCGCATCCCTGCCAATATCGACGGCCGCTTTTTCTTCCCGCCGGACAGTCCGAAGAACGTCGCCGAATGTATCTTTGTCGACAACCGGCAGGGGAATCTGTTCGTCTGCACCAGGGCCCCTTTCTATATCCACGGCCCGAACGGCGAGAAGGTCCGCACCCTGCAGGTCTCGGACCAGAGTCTGCTGTCCATCAGCAGCCCCGACGTGAGCTGTGCGCTTTTTACGGAGTACATCCGCCAGGAGTATGCTGCGCTCCACAATTACCAGGTCGTCTCCCGAAGCCGGGAAGCGGCCGTCACGATCGGCAAGAATTCGCAGAATTCGCTCGTCTTCGCCAGCCCGCTCGTCTCCCGCTATCACGCGGTCCTGTATTACAAAGCCGGGAAATGGTATATCTCGGACCGGGGAAGTTCCAACGGGACGTACGTGAACGGGGAACGCATCCGTGAGAAGGAGCTGCATCTCGGAGATACGCTGTATCTCTTCGGCCTCCGGATCGTCATCGGTGTGGATTTCATCGCCGTCAATGATCTCGATCCGCGTTTCCGCCTGCAGTCATCCGATCTCATTCCGGTGGCAGGCATCCGCAGCGTGCCCGCCGTCCCGCATGAGCCTGCGGAGCATCCCCGTGAGTATTTCTACCGGCAGCCCCGCAAGCGGATGGCACTCGACGCGGGCACCATCACGCTGGACGCACCGCCCATGGCGCTCACAAATCATCAGATCCCGCTCCTGCTCTCCATGGGCGGGTCGATGACCTATGCCACCGCCTCTATGCTCACCGGCAACTTCATGTCCATGATCTCCTCCGTGATCTTCCCGGTCCTGTCACAGAAATACACGGAGAACGACCGGAAGAAGTATGAGGAGAGGCGTGTCTCCAAATACTCGCAGTATCTGGAGAAGAAGGGCCAGGAGATCGAGAACGAGCAGCATCACGAAGAGACGGTCCTGAATCATAATTACCCCGCCATCTCTTCTGTTCTGTCCTACCCCGGTTCCGGAACCCATCTCTGGGAGCGCCGCACGAGGGACGACGACTTTCTCACAGTCCGTCTCGGCAGCGGCGACCTGCCGCTGGTATCGAAGATCGAATACCCGAAGGAAAGCTTCAATCTGGACGAGGATGAGATGTACAGCCAGATGATGCAGATGGCCACCAGACAGTACATGCTGCACAACGTACCCGTGGTAAATTCCTTCACGGAACACTTCGTATGCGGCATCACCGGTCCCCGTGCCCTCCGCAATGAACTTCTGCTCCGCATCATCCTGCAGATCGCGATCCTTCACAGCTATGACGAGGTCAAACTGGTCTTCCTTATGGATCAGAAAGATCTGGACGCGTTCCCTTCCATCCGCTACCTGCCGCATGTATGGGACGATGCCCGCTCCATGCGGTTCATCGCCACCTCGGAAGCGGAAGCTTTCCAGATCGGCGAACACCTGAAGAAGGAGATCGAGGAGGACCTGAAGGGCACACAGCCCCTGAAGGAGATCCTCAGGCGGCATCCTTACTATGTCGTCTTCGGCATGGACCGCAGGATCTTTGACAGCATAGAGATCCTGAAGGACGTCATGGCCAGGGAGACCTCCGTCGGTATCTCCGTCATCACCGCCTTTGACGATCTCCCGAAGGACTGCTCCCGCGTCTTCGAGATGCACAAGTCCGGCAGGCATCATCTCGTCCACATACAGGAGATCGAGAAGGAGGATATCCTGTTCTGTCTGGACGATTACCCGGAAACTGCCGCGGCCTCCGGTATGTACGAACTGGCCAACCGGTCCCTGAAGATCGTGACGGAAGCCAATAACCTTCCGAAGTCCTTCACCTTCATGGAGATGTTCGGCGCCGGGACCGTCGAGCAGCTGAACCCGTTCAAGCGCTGGTCGGAAAACGATCCCTCCAAATCCCTTGCCGCCCCCATCGGCGTATACCCGGACGGCACGACCTTCTATCTGGACCTGCATGAGAAGTTCCAGGGACCGCACGGCCTGATCGCCGGCGGTACCGGATCCGGCAAGAGTGAATTCATCATCACCTATATCCTGTCCATGGCGCTGAACTACCACCCCGACGAGGTGGCCTTCATCCTCATCGACTACAAGGGCGGCGGTCTGGCCGGTGCCTTTGATGACAGCGCCCGCGGGATCCACCTGCCGCATCTCGCCGGAACGATCACCAACCTGGACGGCTCCGCGATCCAGCGCTCCCTCATGTCCATCGAAAGTGAACTGCGCCGCAGGCAGCGCATCTTCAACAAGGCCAAGAGCGACGCAAATACCGGCACGATGGACATCTATGCTTATCAGAGACTCTACCGGCAGGGACGCGTGGACAAGCCGCTCCCGCACCTGTTCATCATTTCGGACGAATTTGCGGAACTCAAGCAGCAGGAACCGGAGTTCATGGACGAGCTGATCAGTACTGCCCGTATCGGCAGAAGCCTGGGCGTTCATCTCATCCTTGCCACACAGAAGCCCGCAGGCGTCGTGAACGACCAGATCCTCAGCAATACGAAGTTCCGGGTCTGCCTGAAAGTGCAGGACCGGGCCGACAGTATGGATATGCTCCGCCGCCCGGACGCAGCGGAACTGAAAGTGCCGGGGCGTTTCTACCTGCAGGTCGGATACAACGAGTTCTTCGCCCTCGGCCAGTCAGGATGGAGCGGTGCGCCGTATATTCCCACGGAGACCGTGAACACCCGCCGCGACAATGAAGTCCAGTTCGTGGATCTGGACGGGCATGTCCTGTATACGGGCAAGCCCGCAGCCAGAGGTGTCGCGACCGGCCAGTCCCAGATCGTGACGATCGTCAAGGCGCTGTCGGATCTCGCCGAGCGGGAGCATGTCGGTGCCGAGAGGCTCTGGCTCGATCCGCTGCCTGCGGATCTCGCTCTGGAAGATCTCCCTGCCATTCGTACAGAACGCAGCAGCAAATCGCTGCCTGTCCGGATCGGACTCGTGGACGATCCCGGCAACCAGAAACAGTTCCCGCTGGATCTTGATTTTGCCCGGATCCAGCATCTGATGATCGTCGGAGAGCCGGGTACCGGCAAGTCCACGCTTCTGCGGACACTGCTCTACTCCATGGTGCAGGCCTATCGTCCTGATGAGGCGCAGTTCTACCTGCTGGACTTCTCCGGAAAGAGCCTGTGGCCTTTCCGTGATCTCCCCCACTGCGGCGCGTATCTCAGTGAGGAAGATGATGACCGGATCGATGCACTCTTCGATCTGCTTGTACAGATCTCCAGAGAGCGAAAGCAGCTCTTTGCGGAGGCGGAAGCCAGCAGCTTTGAGGCTTACCGCGAGGAACACGGTCTGGCGCAGATCTTTGTAGTGATCGACAACGCAATCGTCCTGGACTCGATGAAGCGCGGGCACGCATATTTTGACGCCCTGCAGGATTTTGTGAAGGCCATGGCGCCCCAGGGCATCCGTTTCATCGTGACGATCAACCACCTCAACGAACTCTACAGCCGTGTAAGGCAGGAATTCTCCACGGTCCTGACACTGCACCTGAAGGACTCCTACGAATACGGCAATGCCATGAACTGCCGCTGCACCTACGCGCCGCCGGAGGTCAAAGGCCGCGGTATGTGCCTGCTGGAGGAACGGCCTCTCGAGCACCAGGCCGCCCTGGTCTGCAGGGGAAGCGACAGACAGCAGCGCGAATACCTCCAGGAGCGTTTCGAGGAGCTCTCCGCCAGATATGAAGGGATCCCCTCCGCGCGCCGCATGGCCGCCCTGTCCATGAACGAGACGTATGAAGAGTTCCTGGCGGGCAGCCGTCCGGACACGCTCCCGCTCGGTTATGACACGGAGCACATGAAACCGGTCTGCCTCCCGCTGAAGCAGTTCAAGGCACTGACGCTGTATTTCGGCAACGATGCCGGGATCCGTACGGTCCTCGACAACTATCTTCTCGCGGCACGCCGGGAGCAGATGCGCGTGATCATAGTGCGGGCGAAAGAGAACAGCGTTTACGCAAAGGAGCCCGCGGTCACCGACGCACAGGCACTCTCCGGTCCCGGGGACCTCTGCTTTGTGGACCTGACCCCGGAGAACCTGCAGATGCTGACGAACTGGCTCATGGACGAGCTCGACAGGCGGAAAGCTCCGTGGGGCGCTCACTGTGCAGAGACCGGGCAGGACCGGCAGGATCGGGATGCCATCTACGCCTGGCTGAAGGGCCGGGTACCGCCGCTGCTCATCCTGTTCGAGCGCTACATGGAATTTGCGGAAGCATGTGACCTGAAGACGCAGAACATTATGCGCGCCGTTTTCTCTGTGGCGCATCCGCTGCAGATCCGCCTGATCGGCTGCTACCTGCCCGGAGACCGGATCGATGCCAGCGCCTCGATGATGAAGACCGCCCTGAACCCGGACGCAATGACGATCCTGTACGGAGGGCAGTATGACAAGCAGACGCTGCTCTCCCTCCCGAATTCCTACAGCAGCATCTCCGATCCGCTGCCTCTGAACCGCTGTATCATGCACTATCGGAAAGCCTTCTATGCGATGACGATGCCCTGCGGAGATCTGGAAGCTTCGGAGGCGCAGATCCCGGAAGACGAGCGCTCGATCTTTGAATGAGGTCCTGTTATGAAATTACTGATCAAACTGGAAATACCCAGTATCGCAGCCAGTTACGATGTCTTTGTCCCGGATGATCTTCCCGCGGAGGAACTCACGCCGCTGCTCGCAAAAGGCGCCGAGGATCTCTCCTGGAAGCAGTACATCTCCTCCGGAACGGAATATATCTGCCTCCGTTCCGGCGCACGTGTGCTGCAGGGTGGAGAAGATCTGTACGCAGCAGGTGTGCACAACGGCGACACCCTGCTCCTGATCTGAAAAGGAGGCGCACTATGAACGAAGTTCCCGCCAGCCAGCTTGCGGAAAGCCTGCGGACCTGCAGCAGGCTCCATGACCTTCTGGAAACGGACCTGGAATCAATAAAAAAAGGTTTAAAGGATGGACCATTTCAAGAATATCAGTATATAATTAAAAAAGAGTTGGATCAGCTCGAGAGAATACGGAAACAGCTGCGTTCACTTTAAGCAGCAGCAATTCACAGTAACAAGTTCAAAAAAGGAGGATCCGGCATGGCCAGCACAACAAATGTCACAGTATCACAATTGAAAAATTGGCAGAAAGAAGTTACGCAGCTGTTGGATGAGGTGGATAAGACCCTGAAGGAGATCACCGGTACTGTCTCAGAATTCAAAGAAGAAGACGACATCGTCCGCCCTCTGCTGAGATGCTCCAACATCATGACTGACAAGTTCAACGACCTTTCTTCCGGCATGAAACTGGCTGTGGAAGCCCTGAATGGATTCATCTCATTCATCAAGAAGGGTATGGAGAAGGTCCAGGAGACCATCAATGATGCAGCCAAGCGGCAGCGCTGAGCGGCATGACTGACATAGAAGAAAGGAGAGAACGTCATGGCAGATACAGGCGATATGATCATCAAATATAGAAAAGAAGAATATATCGACAAAATCAGCAGACTCGAAGGGTATGTCAAGAAACTGCAGGACCTGAAAGACCAGCTGAACAGCAAGAATTCCCAGCTGACGAACATCTGGGCGGATGACCAGGGCAAGTCCTATCAGAGCAAGATCAACCGGGCACTGAAGGGCTGTGACACCGCCATCCAGGATACCAACCTCACCCTGAAGGGGCTTCGTGACACCATCTCCATCATGGAGGACATGGCTACCGATATCAACAGCGGTATGGACAATCTGCAGCAGACTGTTGACCGGATCGCTACATTCTGATGGTGGACAGAGTATTTGTGGACAATCGCATTCTCAGAGAGCACCTGCCGCTGATCGACGAGGAGCGGCGGCTGGCCGCGCACCTGAAAACGACTGTACGGCAGATGAGCGCGCTGGATTCAGCGCGCTCATCCGAATATCGACGTCTCATTTCTGAACTGGATGCTCTGGTGCAGGGGCTCGATGCCAAGCGTCAGGCACTGAACGATTCGATCGAGATCATTGACCAGATGCAGCGAAACATCGGCCGGCAGCTCGACGAACTGCCGGGTGCAGATCTGTAATCCTTACTCACACATCCGCGATGTACCGGTCCTTCACGGACCGGTTTTTTTAAATATCCTTCTCTCCCACCCAGAGCGCCCCGGTCTTCTTCGGGTTCTGATGGTCCGGATTTGTGATCTGTGCCAGAACGACGTGCAGCAGATCCCGCCGTCTTCTCTGGTCGCAAGGTCTTGTCATTGGTATCCGTTCTCCTGTTCTGTTTTCCTGCCGGTCCCTCACCCGTCACTCTTTCGGAAATGCGCACATCCGGTAGCGCATCTCGCCTGTCGCGGAATTCCACATATACTCCATCGAGATGTTCTGCTCTTTCTGATCCATGTAGAGCGACGCACTCTCGTCCCCTGTCCCGGGCGTATACTTGATATACGTCCCGTCGTTGTCGTTCCACAGGCACTTGAACTCGTCTCCGAGAACGCTCTCCCCGTATGAATATCCCGACAGGAGCTCGTCTCTCACAGCGTCCGCCCTGACATTCCACAGTCCCTGCACAAGCCATTCCGTATACTCTGAAGGCGCGGCGGGCGTACCGGTGACGGAACTTGCGGTCCCGCCGTAGCTGATCTGCCGCGCTCCGGTCTTCAGGTTGTCCCGGATCGCAAAGCCGCCCGTGGAGTTCTCCATAATGAACTGCAGGGTGCGGGCATTTTCCTCTTCGATGACCGCCACTTCTTCCTGCTGCTCAAACGTACCGAAGGCAGGGATGAAGCGGTATCCCTCCGCCTTCATCCGCGCGCCGATCTCCTCCAGAGACTCCGTGGCCAGGAAGGATCCCTCGCCCTGCAGGAACGCCTCCGCGTGCGCGAACCGGTCGTCCGCCACGGCGGACCACAGGGCAAGGCCCTCCGGGGAGATCTCCTCGGAAGCCTCCGCCGTGGAAGTGGACGATGCTGTCGCAGAGGAGGACGATGAATAGCCGCCGGCGAAAAGGCCTCCTGCGATCTTCCCGAAATTGAAGGCGATGAACATAACCACCAGTCCTGCGACCCAGCCCAGGATCTTCTTTCCGGTGCCTCCTTCGTTCTTCTTCCGGCTGTCTCCGGAAGCCTTCTGCGCAGCCTGGTTCTCGACGATCTTCGCCATTCTCTGCTGCTCAGCTGCAAGTCTGGATGCTGCCGCGTCTTTCCGCTTCTGTTCTTCCTCCGCCTTCCGGCGCTCTTCTTCACGCCTGCGGTCTTCCTCCGCTTTCCGGCGGCGTTCTTCCTCCCGTCGGCGTGCCTCCGCTTTGCGCTGCTCTTCTCTGCGGCGCTTCTCTTCCTCCAGGCGTTTCTGCTCCTGCAGCCAGAGATCCTGGTCCATGGCGCCGATCGTGGAGCCGTCGTCATCTGTCAGATCAGAGCCTCCTGTCATGTAGACTCTTCCGCCGTTCCAGGCACCATCCGTCGATCCGTCTCCGGAGACCGCTCCGAAGCGGTCAGTATATGTATTCGCCTGCACATACTCCCCTGCAAGTCCCTTCTGCAGGGCGTCTTTCATCTCTGCAGCGCTGCGGTAGCGCGCCTTCGGATCCGCGGCACAGGCCTTCCGGATCGCCTCGCCCAGCGCCGTCGTCGGCACGTCGTCCGGCATAGGCACTTCTGCGCCGCTCAGGCGCTTCATCAGCACACTGCTGCTGTCCGCCGGCGAGATCGGCTGCGGATACCGCGGCTCGAACGGGAAGCGGTTGTGGTTCATGTAGCGGTAGAGCATCGTCCCCAGCGAGTACAGGTCCACAGTGCGGTCATAGCCTGCTTCTCCACGCAGCACCTCCGGCGCCATGTAGTTCATGGTGCCCTTCTGCGAGTGCATGGACTGCGTCGCGCTGTCCATCTGCTTCGCGATGCCGAAATCGCCCAGCATGTAGGTCCCGAACTCGTCGACGAAGATGTTCGCCGGTTTGATGTCCCGGTGGATGATGTTCTTCCCTTCACAGGCTGTGAGCGCGTCGCAGATGTCACTGCCGATCTTCACAACTTCAGCTCCGGAGAACATCTGCCCGCTCTTCATGCGGGCCCGTGCGCAGTCCTCCAGGGACTTCAGGAGCGGCATCCGGATATAGACGGTGAAGCCGATCCCGTCGGCATTTCTCTCGATGTGGTAGTCCTCGATCGTGATGATGTTGGGGCAGTATTTGAGCGTCAGGAGGAGCTTGATCTCCTCCGCGATCTCCTGCGCCGTCTGATCGTAGTAGACCGCGATCGACCGGTCGTCCATGCTGCGGTCGCGCAGTTCCTGGATCTCGGAGGCGTCATGCGGGACACGGATCACCTTCAGGGCGCTCACGGTCTGCAGGCCGAGGTCGTCCCGGCAGATCCTATAGACTTTTCCGAAACTGCCTGCGCCGAGCAGATCCTCCCGCTCGTCCGCTATATACCAGTCCGGCCAGAATGCAAACTTCACCACTGCTCAGTCCTCTCTTTCAATATATTGGATGCCCGTGCGCTCGAGCGGCACGAAGGCCGCGACCGGGACGCCGCCGCTGTAAGTGCAGCTGTCCATCGCCGTGTTCTCCGGTGTGCTCCCGTTGTCCGCCAGATAGAAATACAGACCGCAGATACCGCCGCAGAACACGCGCTGCCTGCCGTCCTCATTATTCGCGGAGGCGTCGAGCAGGTCGTCGCAGCTGTAGGCAGGCTGCGAGGCGGCGTCCAGGAAGATCTTCCCGGTACTGCCGCAGAACTCCACGATCCCCTGCTTGGCGTAACCGACGATGCCGCCGGCTGCGCTGCCGCCTTCGACGAGGATGGCGGAAGTCTCGGTGTCAGCCTTCTCCTTCTCCTCTTCCGTCAGCGTGTGGTCGCCCGCCAGGTCGCTGGTGCACGGGACGCTTCCGTCTCCCTGCTTCAGGGTCCCGCTGTTCCTGCAGTTGCGGATGAGATAAGCCGGGCCCGTGTACTGCGCCAGATTGGCAAAAGCAGCGGATCCCAGGATCCCCCCCAGGCGGCAGTTCTCTCCGCCCGCGATCTCCCCTTCGTTGGTGCAGCCATCGATATAGACCGTCGAGATCGAGGACCGGATGCTGCCGAGGATGCCGCCGATCCCTTCCGAGGAACTCTCCCCGGAGACAGGCCCGCTGTTGGTACAGCGGAAGAAAAAAGCCGGTTTCGCCGTGCTCTCGTCCACGTACTGGCTGAATCCGAACATGCCGCCCGCAATGCCGCCCGCATTGCCGGCCCCGGACCATACCTTTCCTGTATTGCTGCACCCGTCGACCGTGCAGTCCGCTGTTGCCGGCGCGAACATACCGATCACGCCGCCGGCGGCTTCCCGGGCGGAGGAGACGCTGCCGGTATTGCTGCATTTTGCAAATATCCACTGTGCCGCGGACAGGCAGTCGCCGACGATCCCGCCGGTCCTGCCGGTCCCCTCCACGGTCCCGCTGTTCGCACAGCCGGCAAAAGTGACGGACATGTCGCCCAGCTCTCCGCCGACCTTGGCACTGCTGCAGAAGAGTTCCGCGGCGATCCCGCCGGCCGGAACTGCCTCCGTGTCGGTGCCCGCCTTGACAGTTCCTCTGTTCTCACAGCTCTCGACGGTCAGGTGCGCGGCGCTGTGCGTCGTCTCCTCCCCGGGGCGGATGTTGTCGATCTCCCCTACGGAGATCCTGCCGGACAGGCCGCCCGCCTTCGCTTCCTGCAGCTCGACCGTGCCTTCGTGCACACAGCCGCTGACAGTGCTCTGTTCCCCGGGTGTGAGCGTTCCCGCGATGCCGCCTGCGACCGCAAGCGCGTCCCCGGCAGCGGATGTCACGATCCTGCCGCTGCTGACGCAGTCTTCGATCTCCTCAAAGTCCGTGGCGTGGCCGGCGATCCCGCCGACCGTGCTGCCCGGAGATGTCAGGATCTCTCCCGTAAAAGTACTGTCCTCCACCGATCCCTTCTGGACCCATCCGGCGACGCCGCCCGCTTCGGTGGCCTCATAGAGCTCGATCGTCACGCCGCTGGCGCAGTTCTCGATGTGGCTGTCATAGGCGCTCGCGGCGATACCGCCCACGCTGAGGACCTTCCCGGTCGCGACGATCCGGGAATCGGCCAGCGTGAGATTTCTGACCGTTGCTTCGGACAGGGAACCGAAAAGTCCGGGATAGGAGCCGGGGTCCCCAATATTGGACCCGTCATTGCTCAGATCCGTATAGATATACATCCCGCTGACAGTATGCCCGCCGCCGTCGAAGGTACCCTGGAAGCGGTAGCCCTCGCCGATGGGGATCCACTGCGTCTCCGGGGGATTGGTGCCCCAGTCGGCGACATTCTGCGTGTCGTTGAGCGCGATGTCCGCCGTGAGCAGGTAATACGCCTCCGTGTCGGCGTGATCCGCGCCGACCTCCAGGTTCACCTCCCTGCTGCAGCGCTCGCTCAGCAGTGCCAACTGCTCCGCCGTCGCGATCTGGTAGGGATCCTCTTCCGTGCCGCTGCCGCCGGCGAAGCTGTCCGCCGGCTCAATATTCTTCAGGGAAGGAGCTGCCGGAACCTGCGCTGCGCTGTCTGTCTGAGCGTCCGCTGTCTGCGTATCCCCGGCTTCGGAGGACTGCGCCTGCGCATTTTCTTCCTGTGCGCTCTGCGTGGACTGTCCGGAACTGCTCCCCGTGCCGCCGCAGCCGATCAGGGATGCGGCGAGAAGGCTGCTGAGCAGGATCGCTGTCACTCGTTTCATGCGGGACTCCTTTCTTTGGTGTATCTATGATGCTGCCCCCGGTGTCATTCCGCGATACTGCCGGAGCCGGTCACTGCTCCTGTTCTGCCGCCGCGCTGCGCTGCCGGTCCTTCTCCAGGAGCCAGAGGACGGCGGTGACGGCCAGGTACAGGGCCAGAACGACCATCACGGGAATCGCAATGTCACTGTACAGAAAATCATATGCCGCACCCATATCCTTTCCATAGAATTCTTCCAGTGCCGAGATTCCGAAGAAAGGACCCGTGCCGCTCAGCCCGCCGCCGAGAACACAGACGATCACGGACAGGAACGGGATCTTCTTTCTGTGGATCAGATACACGGCAATGAGCGGGAGGGCTGCTCCCAGTTCGAAAAGAGCGCGGATCCATAAAGGTGTCCACTCATCCAGTTGGCCCTGCAGGCTCGAAAATGCGGCAAAAAACATGACACCGCACACGACCAGCAGAACTCTGGACGCCATGTGGACCCCGGCAAGGACCCCGCCGCCAAGGCCGGCATCTCCGGTACCGCTCTTCGCTGCGACCGCTTTCCGCTTCTTTTCTTCTTCCAGACGGGCTGCCTCTTCCGCTTCCCGCCGTTTGATCTCCTCTTCTTCCTGTCTCTTCTTTTCTGCCTCGGCTTCCTGACGCGCCTTCTCCGCTTCGATGCGCGCCTTCTCTTCGGCCTCTTTTCTGGCCTTCTCCTCCTCCCGGCGCTTCTGCTCCAGGGCCCAGAGGTCCTGGTCGACGGCGCTGACGGTGGAGTCGCCGGTCATTTCTTCTGCGGAGGTGACGGCGGCATTCCAGGCGAAGGCCGTGCCGGCGGTTCCGGCTGCTTCGGCGGTTCCGGAAGCCGCGCCGAAGGTACCGCCGCTGCGAAGGCCGGCGGTTCCTGCAGTCGCCCCGAAAGTGCCCGTGCCGGCGGCAGTGTATCCCACCGCCCCGATCGTGCTCTCCCCGTCCGGCTCCTCCCGGCGGGAATAGGCAGCCGTCACGGACGGACCGGCCGCCAGGCCTTCCAGGATCGCCTGTTTCATCTCCGCCGCGCTGCGGTAGCGGTCCTTCGGATCCGGGGCGCAGGCTCTGCGGATGGCTTCGCCAAGTGCAGGGGAAGCTTCATCCGGGAGTTCCACAGCTGCGCCGGACAGGCGCTTCGCGAGCACGTCGTTGCTGTCCATGGGCGTGATCGGCCTGGGGAAGCGGGGCTCGTACGGGAACCGGTTGTGATTCAGGTAGCGGTAGAGCATGGTCCCGAGGGAATAGTAATCCACACTGCGGTCATAGCCGCGCTCGCCGCGCAGGATCTCCGGTGCCATATAGTTCATGGTGCCCTTCTGGGAGTGCATGGACTGCGTGGAGCTGTCCATCTGTCTCGCGATGCCGAAGTCGCCGAGGATGTAGGTGCCGTCCTCGTCGATGAAGATGTTCCCGGGTTTGATGTCGCGGTGGATGATGTTCTTTTTCTCACAGGCGGTGAGGGCGTCGCAGATGTCGCTGCCGATCTCCACGACTTCCTCCGCCGTGAAGGGCTGCCCGCTCTTGAACCTGGTCCGCGCGCGGTCCTCGAGATTATCCAGCAGCGGCATGCGGATGTAAACGGTGAATCCGAAGCCGTCCGGATTCCTCTCGAGGTGGTAGTCCTCGATGCGGACGATGTTGGGGCAGTATTTGAGGGTCAGGAGGAGCTTGATCTCCTCGGCGATGCCCTGGGCCGTCTGGTCGTAGTAGGCGGCGATCGACCGGTCGTCCATACTGCGGTCGCGCAGCTCCTCCACCTCGGAGGCGTCCTGCGGGACGCGGATCACTTTCAGCGCGCAGACGGTCTGCATGCCGAGGTCGTCGCGGCGGATCTTATATACCTGTCCGAAGCTGCCTGCGCCGAGCAGGTCCTTTCTCTCGTCTTCGATGTACCAGTCGGGCCAGAATGGAAATTGTGTCATTGGTTGGATCCTCTCTCTTGGTGTACGCAATGCAGGCGTGCGCCTGTCGGCAATCTATTTTTAATCATAACATAAAAGCCGCACCGCCGTGCATTTCTGACGCGGGGTGCGGACTTTTTTCAGCTTATTTTTTTACGGGACGGGCGGACAGGGGGTCAGTCGTCCATGCCGTCCGGGGCCAGCTCCTGCGCCGCCTGGATCTCGGGGATCATGGAGAGCATGGGCTTCAGCTGCTTGTTGCCGTGGATGCGGCGTGCGACGAAGTTCTTCGTGCACTCGTGGACCTGCGGGGACAGGACGAGGACGCCGATCAGGTTGGGGATCATCATGAGGCCGTTGAAGGTGTCGGAGATATCCCATGCAAGCTGGGCCTCGATGACGGCGCCTGCAAGGACGATCACCGTGAAGATGACGCGGTAGACCGTGATCGCCTTCGTGCCGAAGAGGTACTCAAAGGCCTTGGAGCCGTAGTGGCTCCAGCCGAGGACTGTCGAATACGCGAACAGGAAGATCGCGACGGCGATGAAGGCGGCGCCTGCGCGGCCGAACTGCATCTCGAACGCGCGGCTCATGAGGGCGCTGGACTCGACGGCTGCGCCCGCTTCGCTGAGCTGGCCGGTGGTGAGGTCCACGAGGCCCGAGGACAGCAGGGTGATGGCGGTCAGGGTGCAGACGACGATGGTGTCCGCGAACACCTCGAAAATGCCCCACATGCCCTGGCGCACGGGCTCCTTGACGTTGGAGCTGGAGTGGACCATGACGGAGGAGCCGAGACCGGCTTCATTCGAGAAAACACCGCGCTTCATGCCCATCTTCATGGCCATGGCGATGCCGCTGCCGACGATGCCGCCGCCGACCGCCTTCATGGCGAAGGCGCCCTTGAAGATGGAGACGAAAATAGCCGGGATCATCGTGATATGCGTGCAGATGATGATGATCGAGCCCACCAGGTAGAGGATGACCATGAAGGGCACCAGACGCTCGGTCATGGCCGCGATCCTCTTCAGGCCGCCGATGATGACCGCGCCGACCGCGATGAACAGGAAGACGCCGATGGCCAGGTTCGGGAAGCCGAAGGCGTGGTTGATGTTCTTGACCATGCTGTTGACCTGGGACATGTTGCCGATGCCGAAGGAAGCCAGCAGGCAGAAGCAGGAGAACAGGACCGCCAGCACCGTGCCGACTTCCTTCATGCCCTTCTTGCCGCCGAGGCCGTCTTTCAGGTAGTACATGGCGCCGCCGACCCACTCGCCTTCTTCATTTCTGCGGCGGTAGAGGATGCCCAGCACGTTCTCGGAATAGTTGGTCATCATTCCGAAGAAGGCGATCAGCCACATCCAGAACACAGCGCCGGGGCCGCCCGTCGCGATCGCGCCGGCCACGCCGACGATATTGCCGGTGCCCACCGTCGCGGCCAGTGCCGTACAGAGAGACTGGAACTGCGAGATCGTCTTGTCATCCGTGTGCGCGGTGACGTGCTTCTCCCCGAAGATCGCGCCGATCGTATGCTTCATCCAGTATTTGAAATGCGTGATCTGGAAGAAGCCTGTCAGACATGTCGTCAGCACGCCGACAAATCCCAGAAGGATCAGCGCCGGCCATCCCCAGACCGCCCCGTTGATCGCACCGTTGATATCCGTGATCGTCTGCAGTAAGGATTCCATAAAAAGCTTCCTTTCTAGTCTGAAAAATGCACTTCATCACTATATCACGTTAACGTGGCAGCTGCAAGAATTTTTACGCGGGGGGAGCCGCGCGCAGGGGACGGTTCTCCGCACGGTGCGCTTTCGTTTTCAAATGGACTTCATCCGAACCAAAGTGAGTTCCGAAAGGACTCCTTCGCTTTCATATGTAAATATGACCAGTCAAAGCGAGAGTCGGCGGGGCATTTTTCGCTTTCTACCGCAACTGTCCCAAATCAAAGCGAGCGCCGCACCTGACAAGCTCGCTTTTGGAAGGCAATTGTAGAAAGAAAAGCGAGTTAGTATAATTTAACACTCGCTTTGCTCGACAGCAATTACCTTTCAAAGCGAATCAGCCCCGCAGAAACTCGCTTCCTATTGTCCAATACTTGTCAAAAAGCGAAAATCTTGAAATGGACTAAAAAATGAGCCATCCTGCAACCGTGGTGCCACGGTTTCAGGATGGCTGTTCATGTAAGGCAGGCGCCGGATCAACGCGGAGAACCGTCCCCCACGAAAGTCATGTCCCTGTGAAATGTCTGCGGACGCGGATCGTCATCCAGACGGCGCCGGCGATGAGCGCGGCGATCAGGATCCAGGCCCAGAAGGGGACGTCGCGGATGTTGAAGCAGCGGACGTTGACCCACATCTGGTTGATGGCGGCGTTCTGGGCGTCGTCGAAGTAGATCATGACGGCGCTGCGGTCGATGACCTCGCGGGGCGGGTAGGCCGCGAAGAGCTGCCTGTGGAGGGATTCCGACGGCGCGTCGAAGACGTAGGTGCCGTCCTCGCAGTCCTCGCCGCCGAAGAAGTAGGAGACGTCATATTCGACGATGTCCTCATCGGAATCTTCCTCTTCTTCCGCGCCGTAATTGTACTCCACGTACTCCAGGATCCGGGGATCGTCGCCGCCGGACAGGACGGAAGTGTAGCCGATGTAGTACATGTTGCGGACGGCGATGTCCGGGCGGGAGCAGAAGTTGATGAAAGCTTCCGCCGCGTGCTGCCGGGCAGGGTCTCCTTCCACGCCGCGGCGGAGCATGACCCAGCCGTCGAAGTAGATGTTGGTGCTCTCCTCGGGAACCGCGAAGGCCAGCTCGAAGTCGTCCTCGTCCGCCTGGTCGAGGGTGTACACGCCGTCGCCGGACCACTGGTAGTTGGCGACGACTTTGCCGGTGATCATGTCGGCCTTGCCGGAATCTGTCTCGAAGGAGTAGACGTTGTTCTTGACGTCCTGCAGATACTCCTGGACCTGCGCGATCATCTCCGGGGAGGTGTCGTTCATCTCCCGCTCGAGATTCTCCTTATAGTCGGGATCCGACCGGAAGGCCTCACTCAGGAGCAGGTCCGACTTCAGCGCCCCGACCGCGGCAAAATACGAGTCGCGCACATTGTCCTTGATCGTCACCTGCCGGTGGTAATCGGGGTTGTCGAGGATCCTCCATGTGGAGGCCTCCTCTTCCGTCACGACTTCGGGATTATAGACGATGCCCGTGACACCCCACATGTAGCCCGCCGCGTATTTGCTCCAGGGCTCCCCGCCGATCTCATGGGTATCAAAGATGCTGCGGATATAAGGGGAAAGGCCCTTTACATAATAATTGTTCTCATCGCTCTCGTCGAAGAAGGCGTCCGACAGCGGCACGAGCTGGTTCTCCGCCATGAGCTTCATGATCATGTACTCGGAAGGGCAGACGAGATCATACACATCGCCCAGCGTGAGCATGTTGTAGAGGTCTTCGTTGGTGCCGAAGGTCGAATACTCCACCCGCACCTCGCGCCCGTAGGTCTCCTCGTACCAGTCCTCGAAGTCCTCCACGACGGACTGCTCGCCGATGATCTCGTCGCTCTCCAGCTCGATCAGCTCGTCCTCGTCCCAGTCGCCGAGATCGATGTACTCCTCCCAGTTGCAGACCCGCAGGACGACCGGAGAGGCAGAGCCCCCTTCTTCCGCCCCGTCCGCGGCATAGACCGGTACCGCTCCCGCAGTGCCGAACGCGCAGCTCAGCGCCGTGACGAGTGCGATCACTCCGGCCGCGCTTCTGTTTCTCAATCTATCATTCAGGACAAACATACCTGATTCCCTCCATCCGGACGATCCCGCTCCCGCGGTTCAGACGTGCACGCGCTTCGTCGCGCGGTCTTCCCGCAGCGCCCGAAGGTTCATGCCGAGCACGATCAGGACGACGATCACGAAGATGACCGTCGAAAGCGCCCACAGCGCGGTCTTGATGGTCGTTTGGGAGCCTTTGGTGGCGTTGACGACGTAAGTACTGATCGTGTCAAACGTCGCAGGCTTCGTGTAGGTCGCGATAAAATAATCATCCAGCGACAGCGTGACCGCCAGCGCGAAGCCGGACAGGATGCCCGGGACGATCTGCGGGATCACGATCTGCATGAGCGCCTTGAAAGGCGTCGCGCCGAGATCCAGCGCCGCCTCGTAGATGCTGGGGTCCATCTGTTTGATCCTGGGCAGCACCGAGAGGTAGACGAAGGGCGCGCACAGCGTGACATGCCCGGCGACCAGCGGCACGAAGCTGTCCTTGCTGATCTGCAGCACGACCACAAGCAGGATGCAGATGGAGAAGCCGGTCACGACGTCGGCGTTGACGACCGGCACCTGGTTCACGGTATTGATCGCGGCGGAGACGCGGCGGGACGAGTAGAAGGCCCCGATGGCGCCCGTCGTGCCGAGGATCGTGGCGATGACGGCGCTTCCGAAGGCCAGCGCGATGGTCCCGGTGATCATGTCGCGCAGCTCGGGCGTCGTGAACAGCGTCACGTAATTGTGCAGGGAGAAGCCCCGGATGGCGCCGATCTGCGTCGCGGTCGTGAAGCTGTAGACCACGAGGATCAGGATCGGCAGGTACAGGAAGACCAGGACCATGACGAGGAAGAGGATACGAAGCGTCTTCTTCACAGCAGGGCACCTCCTCTCGCGGTCTCGTCCTCACCGCCGGTGAGGAGTGTGAAAATGCAGATCATGACCAGCAGGATCAGCGCGATCATCGAGCCGCCGTGCCAGTTGTAGGCGGCGAAGTAGCTCCCGATCAGGCTTCCCATGATGTAAGTGCTGTTGTAGAGCATGTCCAGGACGACGTAGTTCGTCATCGCCGGGAGAAAGACCATCGACACCCCGCTGAGGATCCCCGGCACGGAGAGCGGGAGGGTGATCTCGAGGAAGGTGCGTGTGCGGTCCGCGCCCAGATCCATGGCCGCCTCGCGCAGCGCGCCGTCCAGACGCGTGATCGAGGTATAGATCGGCAGGATCATGAAGGGCAGGAAGTCATACGTCATGCCGACCACCGCGTTCAGGAACGGGTACATGGCGAGGTTTCCCTCCAGGATGGTCAGGATCTCCTTGAGCGCCGTGATGCGCAGGGAGAA